>JAOAPW010000504.1 GCA_025463105.1 Candidatus Acidiferrum typicum
TCGCCGAAATAACTTTCAGAGCGCGCTCTTTGGCAATATTCTTCGAGACTTCCGCGATCTTGCCGTCCTTGATCGCCACATCCATCGCCGCATGCAAATTTTGCGACGGATCGACAACGGTGCCACCCTCGATGAGTAAATCAAATGTCGGGGTGGTGCTTTGCTGTGGTGAGGCGGCAGCATTGGCTGTCGGCCAAACGCCGCCGGGAGTCAGGAGCGCGGCTCCTCCGGCCACAAAATATTTCGAAAATTCCCGACGATTCAGCATAGAGCATTACCCTCCGCGCTATTTTGTATCGCCGGAAGTCTAGCACGTACACATTCCCGGCTCGCGAATTTCGGTTTGGATTTTTCTAGGGGCTTGCCGGTTCTAAGGACTTTTCGGACGACAAAACCCTCTTCGCATTCATGATCACTTCCTGACGTATTTCACAACTTTCTTTTGGACAACCTCCGAGCCATAGATATTGCCGCTTGCGTCCGCTCCGATTCCTTCGGCCGCGCCGGAGTCCGTATGGTCTGGATCAGGTTCCGGGTCGGGTATGAACGCTGTCAATGACCCATCTTTCGCGCTTCCAACTCGTATTCCTCTTTTGAATCCCGGGTTCCTCGTGCTGTTCGACTCGTTATCGGCCACATACATGACGTCGTTCTTGTCGATAAAAATTCCGCTGGCCATTCCGAATTGCTTCCACTGATCGAGAAATTCTCCATCCTGATTGAATATTTGGATCCGGCGATTTTCGCGGTCCGCTACAAATAATCGCCCTTTGGAATCGAAGGCCAGCGAGTGGGGCGTTGAGAATTCTCCGGGAGCAGATCCTTTCATTCCCCAGGTTTTGATGAATTTACCGTCCTTCGAAAATTTCACGATTCGCGCATTCGAATCCCCGCCATGGCCGTCGCCAACGAAAATGTCGCCATTCGAAGCGATCGCCACACCGGACGGCCGATTAAAAGTATCCGGACCATCGCCCGCGACACCCGCTTTGCCGAGAGTCATCAATACTTTTCCATCCGGGCTGAATTTGAAGACCTGCTGGCCCTTTCCGTCGCCTCCCTGAGAGTCCGTAACCCAAATATTTCCGTCTCTATCCACAAGGATGCCGTGAGGAACCACCAGCATCCCCGCGCCAAAACTTTTCACAAGTTTTCCGGAATGATCAAATTCGAGGATGGGCGCATCGGTCTTGCCCAGGCAGGAAGTTCCGCCGCATCGCTCAGCGACCCAGACGTTGCCATCGCGATCCAAACTTAACTGAGAAGTTTGTCCCCATATTCTCCTCTCTGGCATTTTTGCCCAGTTATCGAATGTGAGATATGGGTTGGGCAGGGAATTGGGATCGGTTTGCCCGCAGACAATTCCACCCGACACCGCGACTATTGCGACGAACGCGCAAGCCAGCATTTTTACTCGAAAATACTTAGGCATCACGGTTCCTCCTAGAGTTAAACAGGAATTGTCCCTATGTGACTTCTCGCTGACCGGTACTGTACATCTTGACCGATTGAACACGCAATGCTCTGCACTGGCGTGCTGCTGGGCAACCAACTAAACTGAAACTGCCATCCCATTCAGCGCGTTTTACTCAGGAGGAACGTCCGTGTCCAATTCGAAAATGTTCATGGTCTTGCTGTTCGTTGCACTGGTATTCGGTTCCGTAAAGACGGCTAAGGCGCAAGGTGGCGATATTTATTTTAAAATAGGGACCGCCACCGACAAATCCAACAACCAGCTTATCGATACCTTCGGTGACGGCAATTTGTTTGCAACGCCGGCTATGAACGGAGTGTTCGGCGGTATTGGCGGCAGTTTCATGTTCCGGCCTACGATTGGTTTTGGGGCCGAATATTTTGCTCGATTTACCCAAGGCGGCTATGCGGGGCTAAATTACCGGCCAAAGTTTTACGATTTCAACGCCGTTTGGAAACCATTGCCGAACAAGATAGTGGTACCTGAGTTTCAAGCAGGAATAGGCGGCGCCAGCTTGAGTTTTTACTATCCGCAGCAGTGCAATTCGTTCGCTTGCTCGTCCAATTCGTTAGTTGCAAGCTCTCGGCATTTCCAAACGCACCTGGGAGCGGGAGTTGCCATCTTTGTTAAGGGCGGGATTTTTGTCAGGCCACAAGTTGATGTTCACTACGTGAAAAATTTCTTCCAATTCGGCAGCAATTGGGCGCCCGCCTATAGCGTCGCGATTGGCTATGCGTTTGGGAGACCCTGAGAGGCAACAGTCATTTATTGTTGCGTCCGGATATGGCGCTTGGGACAGACTTTAATCGGTAAATCTGGATCGTGTTTTCCTTCCCCATCTTTTGCCGCAGACGAGCGGGAAGCTGGTTGAGCACGACGGCTTCCCATCCCTGCGGCCCATTTTTCGGTTCGGGATAGTGTTGGTCGCTGCCGTTGACGAAGCGATCGGGGAAATCCTAATAGATTTTTAGCCGTTCGGGTTTGACAGGCCCGGCCCGGGCACATGCGGACAGGCAAAAGTGCGTGTCCTGAAAAATCCGGCGCGCGAAGCGGTAGCATCGTTTCGTGGTATTCTAACCAACCATAAGAATTTTCCTACCTTGAAGTAGGGCCGCATCGTAGCGGATCCCAATTTCGTCGCGATGCATGCGCTTGCGACTCTGCTTATTCTCGTGGGCTTCGCTTGCCGAGACCATCCTGTAGAATGGAGCGGGAAAAAATCCTGGAACTCGCTTGCCGATGAAAAATTTACCTATGAAAAAACTTCTGGCCCTCAATCGTGGCGAAATCGCCATCCGCATATTACGCGCGGCGAATGAGCTTAAAATTCGCACGGTCGCCGTCTTCTCTCAAGAGGACCACCTCAGCCTTCATCGGTTTAAAGCGGACGAAGCCTATCTGATCGGCGAGGGCAAAGGACCTGTTCAGGCTTATCTCGATGTCGAAGGCATCGTGGCGCTTGCAAAAGAACATGGCGTGGACGCCATCCATCCGGGCTACGGCTTTCTCTCCGAAAATCCTGCGCTTCCGCGGGCGTGCGAAGCAGCGGGAATCACATTCATCGGTCCAAGCTCCGATTTGCTGGATTTGCTGGGCGACAAAACGGCAGCACGCAATCTCGCGCAGAAGGCCGGTTTGCCCATAGTGCCCGGAACCTCTGAGCCAGTTACGCAAAAGGACGACGCGCAGAGCATCGCGGAAAAAATCGGCTACCCGCTGATGGTGAAAGCCGCATTCGGAGGCGGTGGTCGCGGCATGCGCGTGGCAATGACTCCGCAATCGCTGCAAGCGGCGCTTCAGGAAGCGCGCGCGGAAGCTGGAGCGTCGTTTGGCAACGACGCTGTATTTCTCGAGCGCTTCATTCGCCGCGCGAGGCACATCGAAGTGCAAATTCTCGCCGACCAGCATGGGAACGTACTTCATTTGCATGAGCGCGACTGCTCAGTGCAGCGGAGAAATCAGAAAGTAGTGGAAGTCGCGCCCGCGGTGAATCTCGACGCGAAAATCCGCGAAGGCTTGGCGAACGCCGCAATCGCGCTCGCGCGCGAAGCGAAATATTACAGTGCGGCGACAGTTGAGTTCCTGGTCGATGCCGATACCGGCGCCTATTATTTTATCGAAGTGAATCCACGCGTGCAGGTGGAACACACCGTCACCGAAATATTTACGGGCATCGATATCGTGCAGGCGCAGATTCAGATCGCGCAAGGCCTCGAACTGCACGGCCCCGGGATGAATCTGCCGCGCCAGAATGAGACTTCGCTGCACGGCTATGCGCTGCAGTGCCGCGTGACCACGGAAGATCCCGCGAACGGATTCGTTCCGGACTACGGCAAGATTCAAACCTATCGCTCACCGGCCGGCTTCGGCATTCGTCTCGATGGCGCGTCGGCGTATGGCGGCGCCGTGATTACGCCGTATTACGATTCGCTGCTCGTGAAAGTAACGTCGTGGGGACGCGAGTTTCCGCAGGCTTGCCGCCGTATGGACCGCGCCCTGCGCGAGTTCCGCATACGCGGAGTAAAAACAAACATTCCGTTCCTGACGAACGTCGTGAACCACGAGCGTTTTCAGGCCGGCGGAGTGACTACTTCATTTCTAGCTGAAACACCTGAATTGTTCCAGTTCGCTGCGCTGAAGGACAGAGCGACAAAGCTATTGAGTTATCTCGGCGAAGTGATTGTGAACGGAAATCCGGAGGTGGCAGGCAAACCGAAGCCGCAGACATTCCGTCCGGCCCCTGTTCCCGATCACATTCCGAGCCCGCCTCCTGCTGGGACTCGACAGCTACTCGATCGGCTGGGCCCCGAAAAATTCGCGGAATGGACCAGGTCGCAAACACAGCTGCTGATGACCGACACAACCTTCCGCGATGCGCATCAATCGCTGATGGCGACGCGAGTAAGAACGTACGACATGGCAGTGATCGCCAATTTCGTCGCGCACAGGCTGCACAATCTGTACAGTCTGGAAATGTGGGGCGGAGCCACTTTCGATGTTGCGATGCGCTTTCTTCTGGAAGATCCGTGGCTGCGCCTCAGCAGCCTGCGTGAAGCGATTCCGAATATCTGTTTTCAAATGCTGTTGAGGGCCTCGAATGGTGTCGGCTATTCGGCTTATCCGGATAACGTGGTGGAAGCATTTGTTGTGGAGGCAGCGGCACAGGGCATCGATATTTTCCGCGTATTCGATTCGCTGAACTGGATGCCGAACATGAAGGCGCCCATCGAATTCGTCCGCAAAACGAACAAGGTTTGCGAAGCCGCCATCTGCTACACAGGCGACCTGCTCGACCCCAAGAGGGAAAAATACTCGCTGAACTATTACATCCGCCTGGCCAAGGAACTCGAAAAGATGGGCGCACACATCCTGTGCATCAAGGACATGGGCGGTTTGTGCAAACCATATGCAGCCGAGCGTTTGTTCACGGCATTGCGAGAAGAAATTGGGCTCCCGATTCACTTCCACACACATGACACCAGCGGCATCAATGCAGCTTCGATTTTGAAAGCGGCGGAAGTAGGGGTGCACGCGGCGGACGGTGCGGTTGCCTCGATGAGTGGAACCACGAGCCAGCCGAACCTGAACTCGATCGTGGCGGCGTTGCGGAATACCGAGCGGGACACAGAGCTCGATCTCGATGCCTTGAATACCTACGCCGATTACTGGGAGACGGTGCGCACCTGGTATCGTCCCTTCGACAATGCGCCTCCAGCCGGAACGGCGGAAGTTTACATTCACGAAATGCCCGGCGGACAGTACACAAATCTGCGGGAACAGGCGGAATCGATGGGCCTGGGTGCACGCTGGCAGGAAATCGCGCGCACGTATGCCGAAGTGAACTTCGCGTTCGGCGACATCGTCAAAGTTACTCCGTCGAGCAAAGTCGTGGGCGACATGGCGATCTTTTTGGTCAGCCACGATATGAAAGTGAAGGATCTGGAGCAACTAGGTCCTGATCACAACCTAACTTTGCCGAATTCCGTTGTGGAAATGTTTGCCGGTGCGCTCGGAGAGCCGGAAGGCGGGTGGCCGAAGAAAATTCAGTCTGTAATCCTGCGCGGTGGGACGCTAGTTCCCGGAAGGCCGGCGGACCATCTTGCGCCCGTGGATTTCAAGCAGACGGCAGCGGCTGTCGAGAAAAAAACGGAGCAGAAGATTTCCCACGCCGATTTGATGAGCTATCTGATGTACCCCGATGTTTTTGTGAAATTCGCCAAGGCGCGAGCTTCCTACGGGGAGCTGGAAGTTCTGCCCACGCCGGAATTTTTTTACGGATTGCAGCAAGGCCGCGAAATTGCCGTAGAACTGGAACCCGGCAAGACTCTGGTAGTAAAGCTACTGACGGTGAGCGACGCGCATCCCGACGGAACACGCACAATCTTTTTCGAGTTGAACGGGCAGCCGCGCGAAGTCACCATCCGCGACAACGCCTTGCGCGCAACCGTGCAATCGCGGCCCAAAGCTGACCCGAGCGTGCCCGGGCAAGTGGGCGCGCCCATACCGGGAGCGATTTCCAGCATCGTCGTCGAACTGGGACAGCAAGTGACGAAGGGTGACAGGCTTCTGATTCTGGAAGCGATGAAAATGCAATCGACCGTTTATGCTCCCGTGGACGGCAAAGTAACGAAGAAGCTTGCGAGCGTCGGAGATAAGGTTGAGGCCAAAGACCTTTTGTTGGTGATCGAGTAGCGGTCCGTCCTGTTAGAATCCCCTAAGTGACAGAAGCATGCGAGGACTTCGTGTATGAAATATGACGCGATAGTGGTTGGTTCGGGGCAGGCAGGAATTCCGCTTTCATTTCGACTCGCGGATATCGGGTGGCAGGTAGCGCTCATCGAAAAGAGTTTCCTCGGTGGCACCTGCATTAACAATGGATGCTCGCCCACAAAGACCATGGTGCATCGCGCGCAAGTGGCCCACTATGCGCGAAACGCGAAGCGTTGGGGAGTGCGTGCATCGAACGTAAGCGCAGACCTGGAAGCCATTGTCGCCCAGAAAAATAAAGTGGTTCAGCGTTTTCGCGGCGGAAAAGAGAAGCAGATGAAGCAGCGTCCCAATCTGCATTTCTACAGCGGGCAAGCCCGGTTTGTAGGCGTCCACGAGATTCAAGTCGGAGAGACATTTCTGGAATCAGAAAAGATCTTCATCAATACCGGCGGCCGTCCGCGTGATCCTCACATCCCGGGGTTGGCTCGAGTGCCGTATTTGACCAATGAAAACGTCATGGATTTGACGGTGGTTCCCGAGCATTTGATTGTGCTGGGCGGGGGATACATCGGCCTCGAATTCGCGCAAATGTTTGCGCGATTCGGGAGTAGCGTGACCGTAATCCACAACTCCGGGCAAATCCTCCCTCGCGAGGACCCTGAAATCGCCGCGGAACTTCAGAGGGTGCTCGAGGAAGAAGACATCACATTCCTGTTGAAAGCCCGGGCGACTCGCGTGGAACAGGATGGTGGGGCGATTGTAGTTTCCGTGGACCGGCCCAGTAGTCCAGCCGTTGCGAGCGGATCGCATCTACTGGTTGCGGTCGGCAGGCGGCCGAATACCGACGATCTCGGTCTGGAAAAAGCGGGGATCGAAATGGATTCGTCGGGATTTATTAAAGTAAACAGCCGGCTGGAAACGAATGTGCCCGGCATCTGGGCGCTCGGAGACGTGAAGGGCGGACCCGCGTTCACGCACATTTCGTACAACGATTTTCAAATCTTGGACGCGAATCTTACGCAAGGAAAAAATCTCACGACGGAGAATCGCATCGTTCCGTATTGCGTTTTCACCGATCCTCAATTGGGCCGCGCTGGTATGACCGAGAAGGAGGCCCGTGCAAAAGGTTACCAGCTGAAGATCGGAAAAGTTCAGATGTCACATGTCGCTCGCGCCATCGAACGTGATGAGACCGCGGGACTCATGAAAATAATTGTCGACGCGGCAAACGATCGCATTCTGGGCGCGACAACTCTCGCGGTAGAAGGCGGCGAACTGATTCATGTGCTTTACACGCTGATGCTTGGGAATCTGCCTTACACGCTGTTGAAGGGCGCCGTCTTCATTCATCCGACGTTGGCGGAAGGATTTTTCGCCCTCATGGAAGACGTCAAGCCGGTCAACTGAATGCGCGGACCCAAGACGCCAACTCCTCTCGAGATCCGCCGCCTGCGCCGGTCCGAATTGCCCACCAATACTCTTAAACTGGCCCGCTACCTCATTGGAAAGACGCTGGTCCACGATTCTCCAAGTGGCCGAATGAGCGGACGAATCGTGGAGACCGAGGCATATCCAATCGGTGATGCGGCAGGGCATGCGTTCGGCGGTGAAACTCCCAGCAGGCGGTCGCTGTTTCTCGAACGCGGCCGCTGCTACGTGTATTTCACCTACGGCTCCTGCTTTATGGTGAACGTATCAAGCGAGAAGCCCAGCATTGGCGCAGGAGTCTTGCTGCGTGCGCTGGAACCTTTGGAAGGAATTCCGCTGATGGAGCGGCATCGCGGAACCGAGCGACTGGCGGACCTCACACGAGGTCCCGGGCGGCTCGCGAAAGCAATGAATGTCGACAAACGATTTGATGGAGTCGATCTATGTGGCCAAGGCGCGCTCTGGCTGGGCGCTGCTTTGCGGCGTACAGGCGAAATCGGGATCAGTATCCGGATCGGCATCACGCGTCAGGTGGATCAACTCTACCGCTTCTACGAACGAGCGAATCCATTTGTTAGCGGGCTCAAGCGCTTGCGGGAATAGAAGGGGAGGTCCGGCGACACCCTGCCGGGAAATCATTTAGTTGTTGCTGGGACGGAGAAAAACTTTCTTCACTTCCCCCTGGAACGGCATGCTGCGCAGAATGCCGTGAGCAGGGCACTCATAGACCCAGAACGCATTCATGATTTCCTTGAGGGTAAGCTGGAGATTTTCGAGTACGACCCAGCGATAGTAATCCCACTGGGGGCAAATGAAACGAACTCGATAGTCGTTCGTGGTGGCCAAGATGCACCCCGTAAGTCGAATGGCTGGAGGGCTGGCAACAAATACGTTATAACAATGCGGTTAGAGCTTGTCCAGACTCCGGGTTGCTTGCTGGTGTCGATTTTTACTGACTGTGATACAAATTCCACTTCGGGTCGCCACCGTGCTCGGATGGACAGGAGAACTTCAATGGCCGCGATCGAAATCAGTGACCCCACTAACCGGCCAGAAGCCTGGCCCGCTCTTCCGCTGTCTGAATGGGCCGACACCTGTGCGACGCTTCACATGTGGTCCCAAGTCGTAGGAAAAGTGCGTCTGGCGCTGAGCCCGCGGGTTAATCACTGGTGGGAAGTGCCTTTCTACGTGAGCGGGCGAGGGCTCACGACGTCTCCGATTCCCTATGAGAAGGGGATATTCGAGGTTCAGTTCGACTTTATCGATCATAGGCTCGACGTCATAACAGACCGCGGAGAAATCAGGAGTTTGCCGCTCGCTCCACGTACGGTAGCTGACTTCTACGCGGATTTCATGGAAATGCTTCATTCTCTTGGAATTAACGTGAGAATTTGGAGGATGCCGGTGGAGATCCCTAACCCGGTTCCATTCCATCTGGATCGCGCCCACGCGTCATACGATTCAGAGTATGCCCATCGGTTCTGGCGCATCCTGGTGACCGTTGATTCCATCTTCAAGGAATTCCGGTCCAGGTTCCAGGGAAAAGCCAGCCCCGTACACTTTTTTTGGGGCAGTTTTGATTTGGCAGTGACCCGATTTTCGGGCAGGCGCGCTCCCGAACGGGTGGGGGTTGACACCATCACACGGGAGGCCTATTCCCATGAGGTCATCAGCGTGGGTTTTTGGCCGGGCGGAGGAGACATGAAGGATGCGGCATTTTATACGTATGCTGCGCCGGAACCTGCGGGATTCGGCGATCGTGCTGTACGGCCTGCAAAGGCCTTTTACAGCAAGCAGATGAGCGAATTTTTCTTGCTGTATGACGATGTGCGGGCGGCGGCGTCCCCACGCAATGCGCTGCTCGAGTTTTGCCAAAGCACGTATGAGGCAGGAGCCGACCTAGGCAGGTGGGATCGGGCCAACCTGGAAAGATCCGCGTAACTGATCCCCTGTATTCAGAAGAGGATTTCCTCGGGTAAAGAAAACCTGTCAATACATTAATCCGTTGAGGAGTTTTGGAGCCCAAGCTGCAAAGATTTCACTGCGGTTTCGCTTTCGCTTAGCGTAAGCGCAAGTAATCGCAGGACATATTTATGTTTTGGATGGCCCGCCGGTTGCTGCACATTACTCTCCCAGTCCTGCCCCGAAGTTTATCTTGGCGGTGTGTGGTTAAATGCCTTTTGTGAGAAATCTCTACCCTCTTCTAGCTCTGGGGGAAATCAATGAAGCTCAGCCTTCGTCTGATTCCGATATTAGCCGTCGCAATCACCATTGTGACGTTCATCGTGGCACGGAACCAAGTTCGATCGGAAAAGCATGGGTTGCGGGCTGATCTCGAAAGACGCTCCGAGATCCTCGCAGAGAGTTTACAAGAGAGCGTGGAGCCCGTCATACAGAAGGGCTCGACAAGCCAACTCCGGCGGCTCGTCGAACGCTTTGGCAATCGCGAGCACCTGGAGGGTGTTGCTATTTATGATGTCAACGGGAAGGTAACCGCCGTCAGTTCCAAGCTTGATACTGACGCTGAAACTCCGCCCGCAGTTTTTGCGAAGAGCGTAGAACTGAACCGCCCAGTGGGGGAGTACGAAAAAGTCGGCAGCTCGACAATGTACGTTTATGCGTTGCCGCTTCACCGGGATACCCAACTTGCGGGCGTACTGGTTCTTTTCCATGACGCCTCCTTCATAGAGGCACAGAGTACTCGGATCTGGCGCGACGCCCTTTGGCATGTTGTCGCCCAGGTTCTCTTGATTATTTTGATCACTTTCTTCGTAATCCGGTGGACGATTGTTGGTCCGATCGCCAAGGTGGCGCACTGGATGAGGGATCTCCGGCACGGCAAATTCGTGCCCTTCCCGTACAGAACTTCCGAAAGTTTTCTCGGGCCGTTATCCACGGAGGCGGCCAGCTTGGCTCAAAAACTGGCGGAGGCACGTGCGGCAGCCAAAGCGGAGGCGCAATTACGCGAGGCGGGCGATTCATTATGGACGGCGGAGCGATTGCGCGCCAGCATTCACAAGCGCTTGCGCGGCAGCTCGCTCTTTGTAGTCTCCAATCGCGAGCCGTACGAACATGTACATGGAAGTAGCGGAATTGAGGTTCGAGTGCCTGCAAGCGGCCTGGTGACGGCGCTGGAACCGATTTTGTACGCCTGCGATGGCACGTGGATTGCCCATGGCGCGGCTGATGCAGACCGAGAAATGGTTGACGCGAATGACAGATTGCGCGTTCCTCCCGATCATCCGCATTACACCCTTCGCCGGATCTGGCTCACCAAGGAAGAGGAGCAGGGATATTACCTGGGCTTCGCGAACGAAGGAATCTGGCCGCTTTGCCATATTGCCCACACACGCCCGGTTTTTCGGGCAGAGGATTGGGAACACTATCAGCGCGTGAATGAGAAATTTGCGCAGGCCGTTCTGGATGAGATCGATACCGCTGAGAAACCTTTTGTGCTGATCCAGGATTATCATTTTGCCTTGCTGCCGAGACTCATCAAATCGAAGCGGCCGGACGCCCGCGTCGCAATTTTCTGGCACATCCCCTGGCCCAATGCGGAAGCCTTCGGGATTTGCCCCTGGCAACGGGAACTCCTGGACGGATTACTTGGCGCCGACCTGGTCAGCTTCCATATACAGGCGCACTGCAACAATTTCCTGGAATCAGTGGATCAATCCCTGGAATGCCGAATCGAATGGGACCGGTTTACCGTGAATAGGAATGACCACATCACATTGGTTCGGCCGCATCCGATTAGCGTGGCTCTGCCGGAACCGACCGAGGTAACCGAGCCGGGCATTTCCGCAGAGCAGAACCGCGCGGACATTCTGGCGCAAGTGGGGGCGGAAACCCTGTTTCTTGGAGTCGGCGTGGATCGTATTGATTACACGAAAGGAATCGTGGAACGATTTCGGGGAATCGAAAGTTTTCTGGACAAGTTCCCGCACTACAAAGAGCAATTCACGTTTGTCCAATTCGGGGCCCCCAGCCGCACGAGTATCAAGCGTTATAAGGACTTTGTCGCCGAGGTAGCAGCTGAGGCTGACCGCATCAACCGGCGCCTGCAATCTGAACGATGGAAGCCAATCGTTCTTTTCAGCCGTCACAGCAGCCATCAGGAAATTGAGCCCTACTATAAGGCTGCGGATTTTTGCCTGGTCACCTCGCTGCATGATGGCATGAATCTGGTGGCCAAGGAGTTCGTGGTGTCGCGCGCGGATGAGGATGGCGTGCTGATCCTCAGCCAGTTCACCGGGGCCAGTCGCGAACTGCACGACGCACTGCTGGTAAATCCTTACGACATCAATCAAATTGCGGACATGATCCGCAAGGCTTTGGAAATGCCCGCGGAGGAAAGACAACTGCGCATGAAACGGATGCGACGGGTCGTGCGCGAACACAATGTTTATCGCTGGGCAGCGGAACTGATTTCGGAGTTAGCCGAGATCCGTCTTGACTCGCCAGAAATGGCGGAAACCCGGTGAGGGTGGATACCCAATCAAACCTTCGAGAACAGGAAACTCCATTGCAGGGCAAGCCGCGTGAAATTGGCCCCAGGCAGCCAGTTCCTTTCGCCGTGACTCAACCTCAAAACAGTGTTCCGAATATTTTGGATTGTGGTGGAAAGTGTTGGGAACCCCTGTCCAGGCGGATCAAGGCGGCCAGCAGCATCTGGATTTTTCTGGATTTCGACGGGACCCTGGTGGGCTATTACGATCGTCCGGAAGATGTCAAACTAGGCAGAGAATGCCTGCGAATCCTTGAGCGGCTCAGCCGCCACCGCCGCGTTCACCTGGCGATTGTGAGCGGCCGCCGGAACGCAGCCCTTCGTGAGCATTTTCAAATTCCGCGCGTGAAACTTCTGGGACTCTTTGGCTGGGAAAAGAGCGGCAGGCGCCCCTTGTCCCCCAGGATAAAGGCGGCGATACGCGGCCTGCGGCCTGCTCTGGCGCAACTGCCAAAATTGTTTCCCGGCGTTCTTCTCGAAAATAAGGGTATCAGTTACGCGGTGCATTTCCGGGGAATGCCTGCCGGGGCTCAGCGTCGAGTGCAAGCGTGGGTTCGAAGACTAGTGGCGCGCATGGGCCCTGATTTCAGCGTCATTCAGAGTAATCACTCCAGCGAAATCGTGCCTAGACAGGTGCAGGGGAAGGGCGTAGCGATGCGCGAGTTCGCTCGCAGCCTCCGATCTCCATTTTTCCCCATTTACGTGGGCGACGATTTAACCGATGAACCTGCCTTCGTTGCCCTGCGACGCGGAATCACGGTGCGCGTAGGTGATTTTTCCCGTACGAAAGCTCGCTTCCGGCTGAGAAATCCGGAAGAGGTTTGCACATTCCTGGAACGAATCGAGGGAGAGCTCTCATGAAAAAACCGGAGCATCCGTTCCGGTTTGTAACCGTCTCCTATATCACGCGGATCGGTAATCAAGTTGCGACGAATCTCGGTGAATTGCGCGACGGCTTGGAGATGTGCAGTGACGCGTCGATCTTCTACCACACTTTTCAGAGTCTGAGCCGGTACCACTTCCTCACAGAAGGTTTTTCCAATGAATTTGCGCAATGGGTTCTCGCGGCCTTGAATTCTCCCATGCTGGCCGAGCAGCTGGCTGCGCCCGACATACGCGCCTACCTCACTCTCAGCGATCTGCGTACCGATTTACTCAGCATCACTGACCAGTATTGCCGGTCCCACCCGGAAGAAACAGGGCGGCTGGCCTTCGAGCCGTTTTATTTTCTGGAGAGTATAGAAGTGACGACACCGCATACGTGGGAGGCCTGGACACTGGAGGAGTTCCGACATTGGCTGGAACACATCAGCAATGAGTCCTTTCACTACCATTTCCTCGTTTCACGGCTTCGCTCGGGATTGAGGACCAATGACTTTTCCTTGTGGTTTGAAAATGAACTGGGCCTGAAGTCGCTGGCACAACTCACCAATCGCATTGACGTTTATACGAATACCCTGGAAGGTGCGAGAGCAATACTCAACACATTCATTGATCGGGAACTCGCCGCATGACTCTCACGAAACCGGACACTCATGTGATCAGTCTTGATGCTTACGTTCCGCTGCTGGGGGCTCCTGAAATTGATGAACTGCGCGTCCTGGCCGCTCAACTTTCCGGCCGCACGGTCCAGATGGTTAATTCCACGGCCATGGGCGGCGGAGTGGCGGAGATCCTGAATCGTCTGATTCCATTAATGCAGGAACTCGGACTTCGTCCGCGTTGGGACGTCATCACCGGCGGGGAGGATTTCTTCGAAGTTACCAAGGCCTTCCATAACGCTTTACATGGCGGACCCTACCAGGCGCGAAAAGAGAATTTCGAAGTGTTTCTTGCCACCAACGAAATGAACCGGCAGCGGCTTCAATTTGATTGCGAATTCACGGTGATCCATGATCCGCAGCCCCTGGCGCTGATTGAGGCTCGCACCCGGCAGGAAGGGCATTGGCTCTGGCGTTGTCATATTGATTTATCGAAACCAAATGCGGAAGTCTGGGGTTTTCTCAGGCCGTTTGTTTACCGGTACGATGGAGCGCTGTTTTCCTCGCCGGAATTCGCGCGACAGCTCCCCATTCCTCAATACCTGTCATATCCGTGTATCGATCCGCTTTCAGAAAAGAATGTCGACCTCGATCCCGCCGTCATTCAGGAAGTGGTGGAGCGCTTCGGAATCGACCCGTCTCGACCCATCATCACGCAAATCTCAAGATTCGACCGATTGAAGGATCCCATTGGCGTCGTGCGCGCTTATAAGATCGTCAGGCGGTATATGGATTGCCAGTTGGTGCTGGCCGGCGGCAGCGCGGACGACGACCCGGAAGGAGAAATCGTCCTCGAAGAAGTTCGCCGCGAGGCCAAGGAAGATCCCGATATTCACCTTCTGAATCTTCCGCCGTGGAGCGCAACGGAAATCAACGCGTTGCAGCGCGCCTCCACAATCATTGTGCAGAAAAGCCTGCGCGAGGGGTTCGGACTGACCGTCACGGAAGCATTGTGGAAGAAAAAGCCCGTCGTGGCCTCGTCGGTGGGAGGGATTCCCGCCCAGGTCATACACAAGCATACGGGACTTCTGGTGCACTCCGTCGAAGGCGCGGCCTACCAGATCCGATATCTTCTATCGAATCCCGCCCTGGCGCAGAAACTGGGCGAACAAGGCCACGATCATGTGCGCGAAAATTTCCTGATTACCACCAACGTGAAACGTTACATTACGATTTTTCTCCATTCGATGCAGCATTCGTAGCATAGGCTTCAGCCTGTGCGGTTTTTTCTTTGGTTCGCTAAGCGCAGACCTAAGAAAAAGCACACAGGCTGAAGCCTGTGCCACTAGAAATCCAAAACAACTACTGTTCGCGACGCATGGAATGAGTTCTTTAATAGCGCCGGCGTCTCGCCGGCTCTTCTCCGTTTCATTGGCCGCGACTCCGTCCGCCCTTCCACTTCAGGGCAAGCGAGATGCCGGCGCCACTTACTGCCTTCCCTAAGTTTGCTGTATTCTTAACGTGGGTTTGTTCCGTTGAGATTTCCTCGACATCTAACCCAAATGATGAACACCTTCATTCGACGAACGATTGGATTTGTGGCCGCGATATTTATCCTGGCTCTGCCGGTTGCGGCACAACAAGATCGGGGAGAACTTCGCATTGAAGTGCACGACCCGCAAGGAGCCGCTCTTGTTGCGCAAGGCGAATTGGTATCGGTCGGAAACCAATTCCGGCTGAATTTTCAAGTGGGAGAAGATGGCCGGTACGTCGCGAAAAGCCTTGCGTTCGGCATATACCGAGTCAGCGTGACGCATTCTGGATTCGTTCCTTCCACCCAATTGGTCGAAATTCGGTCGATGCTGCCTCAGCAACTGTCCGTCACGCTTGGATTAACGCCGCTTGAAACCCAGGTGCAAGTGGACGATGCGGGAACGCTGGTCGATCCGTCTCGCACGGGAACGGTTTACACAATCGGCTCGCAATCCATTAGCGAACAGTCATCGCCCCAGCCCGGGCGCGGCATCCTTAGCGTGGTGGACGCGCAGCCCGGATGGCTGTACGAAGCCAATGGAGTCTTGCATCCGCGTGGGTCGGAATACGATGTGCAATTCGTCGTGGATGGTCTCCCGCTTACGGAGAATCGCTCTCCGGCGTTTGCGCCTCCGTTTGAATCGGGCGACGTGGAGTCCATGCGAGTGATGACCGCCGGCTTTCCGGCCGAGTACGGCAGGAAACTCGGAGGCGTAGTGGAGATCACCTCTCCGAAGAATGCTCCCGATGGTTTGCACGGAGAATTTGACGCCGAGGGCGGCAGTTTTTCGACAGGCTCCGCGCATGCGGCGCTGTTCTATGCCCATGGGGCCAACAGATTTTCCGTCAGCGGCGACGGTTTTCACACCGATCGATACCTGGATCCTCCTGTTCTAGGGAACTACACGAATCGCGGAAATGCGGGAGGATTTTCGGCATCCTACGAACGCGATTTCTCAAGCAGCGATCGATTGTTGATCACGGTGACTCAACATTCGGTCCGCTATCTGGTGCCGAACGAACTGGTGCAACAGCAAGCGGGGCAGCGTGAAGATGCCGCGCAGAGGGAGACCAGTGGCCAACTGCGCTACACACATACATTCTCGCCGGACCTGCTGTTCAGCGTCGCGGGAAGCGTGCGCGACGCGACTGCGCTTCTTACATCGAACGCCCAGTCTACTCCAGTCATCGTTTCGCAGGATCGCGGGTATCGCGAAGGGTATGTGCGCGCGGACCTTGCGGGACATCATGGAAAACACGAGTGGAAAATTGGCGTGGACGGAATCTTCAGCCCCGTGCATGAAGCGCTGCGGTATCAAATTACCGATCCCACGCAATTTGATCCCGGCACGCAGCCCTCATTTCAGTTTTCCGACCGGCGATGGGACATCGAGCCGTCGGCTTACGCGCAGGATCAGATCCGATTGGGACACTGGAACATCGCCGCGGGTTTGCGCTTTGACCACTATGGATTCGCGGTGAATGAATCGGCATGGAGTCCGCGGATCGGGATCTCGCGCTTCATTCCATCGATGAACCTGCTTATTCATGGATCATACGATCGAGTCTTTCAGACTCCAGCCATTGAAAATCTGCTGCTGGCAAGTTCGCCGCAACTGGACTCAGTTAGCAATCTTGTCTTGCGAATCCCTGTGCGGCCGGGCCGGGCGAACTACTATGAAGTCGGCTTCACCAAGTCTCTGGCAGGCAATTTGCGGATCGACGGGAATGTTTTTCGGCGCGATTTTCACAATTTTCCGGATGACGACACTTTGCTTGATACCGGCATCAGTTTCCCGATCGCTTTTTCGACGGCCCGCATTTACGGCGAGGAAGTTCAGGTTGCCGTTCCGCACTGGGGCCGCTTTTCTGGATTTGTGAGTTATTCCAATCAGACGGGTGTGGGACAAGGCCCTCTGACCGGCGGTTTATTTCTTGGCGACAAAGCTACTAACACCGCGGGCTCGAGTACGTTTCCGATTTCGCAGGACCAACGAAATACGGTTCGTGCACGCCTCCGTTTTCAAGCCACCGAGCGATTTTGGCTCGCGGCCAGCGCGGGATACGGAAGCGGTTTGCCCGTAAATCTGGACCAGTCGATTGATTACAATGCTGCTTTGACTCAGTATGGGCCTTCTATTTTAAACCAGGTTAATTTTGGCGCCGGACGTGTCCGACCTAACTTCTCGCTCGACGCCTCGGCCGGAGCAAATTTGTTTCACAAGGAAAATAAAGACGTTTCCGTGCAGCTCGAAGCCAACAACCTGACCAACCGCGTCAATGTGCTGAATTTCGCCAGCCTCTTCTCTGGTACCGCGGTTGCACCTCCACGCAGCGTCAGCGCTCGCTTAAAACTTTCATTCTAATCAACCTTCGGCATTTGACACAGCGCAGTCGCGGTAGTAGCACAGGCTGCAGCCTGTGTGGTTTTGATTTAGTGTGTGCGCCATTCTCGCGGGCGGCACCAAAGTCAAACCCACACAGACTGAAGTCTGTGCTACAAAAACCCCTTTTCGCGCCGGCCTGTGCCTCCTCAGTCGCACATTTAACGAGGTCAGTCTCCCAAATTACGCGCGCCCGGTCTCCTGATTTGACACCATTCACACTGCGGCATAGGATTCTCTAATACTTATGCGCGCTTATAAATTCAGTGGACCGAACCCTAAAAAGTCCCGTTTGGATTCCGCGTCTTTCAATTGGCGCAGGCGCTGCGCGATTCTGGCTCTTGGTCTTCTCGCAGTAAGCGCTGTCGCTGCGGCTGATTCCGCCGATCCGAAACGATATCTGGACGACATCAAGGCGCTCACGACTCCCGCGATGGAGGGCCGTGGTGACGGATCACCGGGACTCACGTTGGCGGCAAACTTGATCGAAGAGCGTTTTCGCGCTCTGGGTTTGCAGCCTGCGGGAAAAAACTCCTACCTGCAGGCGTTCAGCGTCATCACTGGCGCGAAGTTGAAGGATGACAATCGTCTTGAGATTGTAAACGGCGCCGACAAGAAGACCCTTAAAATAAATCAGGACTTCGTTCCTTTCAGCTTTTCGTCGTCGGGCGAAATCAGCGGTCCCGTTGTATTTGCCGGATATGGAGCCACCGCGAAGGAATTTAATTACGACGATTACGCGCATCTGGATGTGACGGACAAGATTGTCGTGGTCCTGCGTTATGAGCCAGCGGGCTTTGCGGCCAAGAGCGGGAACCACGGCCTGACAGAGCACTCTCAGTTGATCACCAAAGCGATCAATGCCAGGAATCACGGCGCAAAAGCCGTTATCGTGGTCAACGGAAAATTGGGCGACGGTGAAGACGATGCGCTCACACGATTCGGAAGCGTCAGCGGCCCCGAGAATGCCGGCATACTTTTCCTGCAGGTGAAAAATGCCGCCGCGCAGCAATGGTTTGCAGCTGCGGGTAAATCGCTGGCCGACGTTCAAAATCAAATTGACGCGTCGTCGAATCCGGCTTCATTTCCGTTCCCAGCGAAGTTGCAGGTTTCATTGAAGGTCAATATCGAGAGCACGCGCGCGACCGTAAATAATGTGCTCGCGTATCTGCCGGGAAAGACGGACGAGTACGTCATCATTGGCGCGCACTACGATCATCTGGGTCGCGGCTATTACGATTCGCTCGCGCCATCGCTCATTGGCCAGATTCATCCCGGCGCGGACGACAATGCGTCCGGCACGGCCGGCGTCCTCGAGTTGGCTCGCCTGCTCGCTCCGATGAAGGGAAAACTGCAACGCGGAATTCTTTTCGCTTCGTTCGCAGGGGAAGAGCTCGGTCTGCTGGGTTCCGCCGAATGGGTGAAGGAGCCGACGCTCCCGCTTGGCAAAGCCGTCGCCATGCTGAACATGGACATGATCGGACGCATCAAGGACGACAAAGTTTATAT
>JAOAPW010000513.1 GCA_025463105.1 Candidatus Acidiferrum typicum
CCGAACCAAGATCGTAAAGAACTTTGCTGACCAGTCCGACGGCTTCGTTTTCGCGCATGCCGGGTTTCATGGCGCAATACAAATCGTGATACGCCGCGTCGACCATCATCGCCGACATATTCAACAGCGTGATTTCATCGCGCGTCTTGATTACGCGCGCATCAGACATGATCTGCTGCCCATCGACTACGGTAATTCCCTCGCGCTGCAATGCGAACAGGATGGGAGGCTCAACGATATCGATTCCGAGCGGCTCCTTATGCAGGCCGCGCTTTTCCAGTTCAACGCGGATTTTCTTGGCGACATCTTCCGCGCGTCCCATCTCCGGCGACATTGCCCCGCGCAGCAGCGGAATGCCAGCGCGTGAACGCTCTCCGAGCCAGGGGCAATGCAGTTGATGATGCTTAGCGGCGGACCCAAAATCCCACAAGATCGGCTCGTCGTTCTGAGGAAGCAGTGAGAAACGGCTCATCTTGTCCTGAGCCCACGTGCCAATGTGTGTCGCGGTCAGGTAACGCACATTGTTCATGTCGAAGCAGAGGAGCGCACCCATCTCGGATTTCGCGAGCAGCGCCTTCGCCCGCGCCAGGCGCTCGGTGCGCAAACGATCGAAATCCACGCGCTGTTCCCAGTCAACCGCCATTGATCCATATGTAGGTAATGCCATGGCAAGCCTCCTGCTCGAAATCTCAGGTAGCACAGGCTTCAGCCTGTGCGGTTTTAATTTGCGTTTAACCCAAAATAAGAGCACACAGGCTGAAGCCTGTGCTACCAAATGCTAAGTCCGTTTACACATTGCCCGCGCCGCCTCGAACACCTGTTGCTCGCTGGGAATCGTCGCATCCTCAAGATGCGGAGAAAACGGAACCGGAACGTGCATCGCACCAATCCGTTTTACAGGCGCGTCCAGATCGTAGAAAGCGCCTGTGGCAATCACCGAGGCAATCTCCGCGGTGACGCCATATCTCTCGTAACCTTCATCCACCACAATTGCCCGCGAAGTCTTTTTCGCCGATTCGATCAGCGTCTTCTCATCGAGCGGCCACGTCGTCCGCGGATCGACGACTTCCGCGCTGATTCCGATTTCCTCCAGCATATTCGCAGCGCCGAGCGCCACCTGCACCATGCTGCTGGTGGCAACAATTGTGATGTCATCGCCCTCTCGTTTGATGTCCGCCACGCCAAACGGGATCGTGTACTCCTCGGTTGGCACAGGACCCTTGAACTTGAACATCATTTTGTCTTCAAAAAAGATGACAGGGTTCTCATCGCGGATGGCCGTCTTCATCAACCCCTTGGCATCATACGGCGTCGAAGGCAATACGACTTTCAGCCCAGGAATGTGGCTGAACCACGCATGCAGCGATTGCGAATGCTGCGCGGCTGAGCGGCGGCTGGCGCCGAGAGTAGCCCGCATCACCATCGGAACTTTCCACGCCCCTCCCGACATGTAATGAACTTTCGCGGCCTGGTTCACCATTTGGTCCATCGTCAGCGTGACGAAGTCCCCGAACATGATGTCGACCACAGGGCGAAGTCCGGTCATGGCCGCTCCTACCGCCACACCCGTGAATCCGGCCTCCGATATCGGAGTATCAATGACCCGCGATTTCCCGAACTCTTCCACCAGTCCCGACAATACTTTGAACGGCGTGCCTGCCTCCGCCACGTCTTCACCGATCAGGCACACGCGAGGATCACGCCGCATTTCTTCCGCCAGCGCCTCGCGGACCGCCTCTCCAAGCGTCAATTCTCGAACGGCGACCTCAGGCATAAATGTCCTCCTCCACCTCGTCCAGGCCCGGATAGTCAGCCTTGATCGCAAATTCGGCGGCCGCATCAATCTCGACCTTGGCTCGCGACTGAATTTCATCGAGTTTCGCTTGGTCCGCGAGTTTTTGTCCGGTGATCCAATCGGTAAAAATTTTAATGGGATCGCGTTCAGCCATCCAGCGCTGTTCCTCGGTCTTGGCGCGATAATATTCGCGGTTCACGTCGCCGACATGATGGCCCTTATACCGGTACGTGTTGCACAAAAGAAATGCCGGACCCTTACCTGAACGCACCTGGTCCACGATGCGCTTGGCAGTTGCATAAATGGCCCTGACGTCCTGTCCATCGACGCTCTCGGCGGGAATTCCGAATGCCGCCGGGCGCGCCAGAATTTCTCCGGCCGTTGTCTCGGAAAAATGCGTGTATTCGTTGTACATGTTGTTTTCGCAAACGTAGATGACCGGCAAATCCCAGAGCCGCGCCAAATTCATCACTTCGTACAGGAGACCCTGTCCCAGCGCGCCCTCGCCAAAAAAACATACGGCAACTTGTTTCGTGCCCAGATGTTTCGCGGAAAACGCGGCTCCCGCCGCGATGCCCACGCTTCCTCCTACGATAGCATTCGCTCCGAGGTTGCCGCTTTTCGGATCGGCAATATGCATCGATCCGCCTTTGCCGCGGCAGTAGCCCGCTTCCTTGCCGAGCAATTCGGCGAACATACGATCCGGCGCAGCGCCCTTCGCGAGGCAATGTCCGTGACCCCGGTGCGTGCTGGTAATGTAGTCGTCGCGGTTGAGGGCTTCGCAAATTCCCACTGCGACAGCCTCTTCGCCAATATACAGATGGGCGAGACCGGGCATCAGCGCGCGTGTATACAGGTCGTTCACCTGCTCCTCGAACAAACGGATCGATACCATCTGTTTGTACATGTGAAGCAGTCTCTCGGTGCTAAGTTCAGAACCGGCCCCGGAATTGGACTTGGGCTGATTTGTCGCAGTGGTCATTTCGAAACTCCTGACATTCTGGCTAACACCTCAAATAGTACTGCAAAGTCCTGTTCGACTAACCCAATGCCTCGGGCCGCGGTCAAAAATTCGTTGGTTACCGCGGTGGTCGGCAAGGGCACGTCGAGTTGACGTCCCATCTCCAGCGCCAGCAGCATGTCCTTCTGCATCATGTTCACGTTGAACCAGGCTTCCTCCGGCATCTTCAGCACGAAGGGTCCCCGGTACTGAACCATCGGCGAACCAATCACGCTGTGCGTCAGAACGTCAACTGCGGTCTCGCGCGCAATGCCGCTTTTTTCCGCGAGCAACACTCCTTCGGAAAATGCCAGCATTTGAACGGCAAGACTTAGATTTATCGCAATCTTCATGGAGAGCGCAAGTCCGTTCTCGCCAACGTAAGTGACTTTCGGTCCAATATCCTGGAGCAAAGGTTTTACGCGATCGAAAGTTTCGCGCCGCCCGGCGACCATCACGGACAATTTTCCCTCCTGCAGCGTGATCACGCTGCCGGAAACAGGCGCATCAACCATGTCCGCGCCTTTTTCCCTGACTTTGGAAGCAAGCGCCCGGCTTGCCGAAGGACTCACCGTGCTCATATCGATCAGGATTTTGCCCGCGCTGAGTCCGGCAAGAAATCCGTCCGGCCCTTCCGCGAGGGCCATCAAGGCTTCCGTGTTTGTGACCATGGACAACGTTACATCCGCTGCCGCGGAGACCGCGCGGGGAGTTTCTCCCCACTTCATGCCCAGGTCCACCAGCCACTGCGCCTTCGATCGCGTGCGGTTGTATCCGATTACCGTGTGCCCCTTGTCGAGCAACCTTTTCACCATCTGGCTGCCCATCACGCCGAGCCCGATGAATCCTAAATTCGCCATTCGCAATCGTCTCCCCGATCGAAAATAAATATTTTAAACGGCCGGATCCGGTATGCCCGGAGAATTGCTGGAATCGTCCGCCACTTGCCGAAGATGAGCTTGCATTGCCTCGCGCGCGCCCTGCACATCACCGCGTTCCATGGCAGCGAGAATTCTCTTGTGGTGAAACTGCCCGCGTTGCGGACCGCCATCGACATAGAAAGTTCGCATGCGTTGTTCACGCAGCAGTCCCACAATCGAATCGATCAGCGAAAGGATGAAGGGATTCGCAGCAGCTTCCGCCAGTGCCAGATGAAAGTCCAGATCCGCTTCGATGTAGGCGTCCGCATCCTGCCCGGCATTGTCCATTACTCCAACTGCCTCTCGCAGCGTTGCAAGATCTTCCTCGTCCGCGCGAACCGCCGCCAAGGCAGCGATTTCGGGCTCCAGAATTTCGCGAATCTCCACCAGGTGAGCTGCCCCGTCCGCCTGGCCGCTCTTGAGAATGCGGTCCAGAGACCGGCGCATGGAATTGGACTTGCCGCTGGTGATGAACGTTCCGCGCCCGGGAAAAGCATCCACCAGTCCCTTTTCGTGAAGCGCCTTGATCGCTTCACGAACCGCGGTCCGGCTAACACCAAACTGTTGCGCCAGTTCGCGTTCTGCCGGAAGCTGATCGCCCTCTTTGAGCGTACCCTTCTGCACCGATTCCTCTATCTGTTGAACGATTTGTTCGTACAGGCGCGACGTCTGGACTGTCTTATACACGGTGTGTCCTCCGACGGACAAGTTTTGCGTGCATAGGCTGAGCACCATTAAACCACAGGTCTAGTGGTCCGACCAATATAACACGGCCAACCAATTCTTGCAACTTACCTGAATCAAAATAAGTTACTTCACCCAGACCGTCTTCACATTCGTAAATTCACGAATACCGTAGGTGCTCAACTCGCGGCCAATGCCGGACCGCTTCACGCCGCCGAAAGGAACGCGAGGATCGGAAAAAACCATTTGATTGATAAAGACCATGCCTGCTTCAAGTTCATTGATGAAACGTTCCTGCTCTCCTTTATCGTTGGTCCATGCACTGGCGCCCAGGCCGAAGCGGCTGTCGTTGGCGACACGGATCGCTTCCTCTGCATTTTTCACGCGAAAAATGGACGCTACGGGGCCAAAAAGTTCTTCCCGGTAGGCCGGCGAATTTTTCGGGATATTCGACAACACGGTAGGGGCATAATAATTTCCCTTGCCGTCCACGGGCTTGCCTCCCGTTAGAAGTTTTGCGCCGGCCTCGATCGTCTTTCGAACATCGGAGTCGAGTGAAGTCACCGCATCGGCTGTAGCCAGCGGGCCGACATCTGTTTTTGCGTCGAACGGATCGCCCAGTTTCAGGCTCTCCATCATACTCACGAAGGCCTTTTCAAATTTGTCCGCAATTTCCTCGGCCACTATAAAGCGTTTCGCGGCGATGCAGGATTGTCCGTTATTAGCTACACGCGCTTTGACGCCAGTCTTAATGGCTTCTTCAAAATTCGCGCTGGGCATGACGATAAAAGGATCGCTGCCGCCCAGTTCGAGGACAACCTTTTTAATTCTTTTTGCGGCGCCCGATCCAACCTGGACTCCAGCGCCTTCGCTGCCCGTCAAAGTCGCGGCGGCCACGCGCGGATCATCCAGAATTCTGTCGACCTTGTCGGAACCAATCAGAAGTGTTTGAAAGGCGCCTTCCGGGAATCCAGCCCGCAGCAGAATTTCTTCTATCTTCATCGCGCATTGCGGCACATTTGAAGCATGTTTCAAAATTCCGACATTTCCCGCCATCAAGCCCGGCGCGATGAACCGGAACACCTGCCAGAATGGATAATTCCACGGCATTACCACCAGAATGACGCCAAGCGGCTGGTAACGAATGAAACTGCGGCTCGCGGGCGTCTCGACGATTTCATCAGCAAGAAAACGTTCCGCGTGTTCGGCATAATAGCGGCAGCCCCAGGCGGATTTGACCGCTTCCTCCTCTGCCGAACGTAAAGTCTTGCCCATCTCCGTGGTCATCAGCCGGCCGAGCGATTCTTTTTCGTTCTCGAGAATTTCCGCCGCCTTAATCATCATCCGCGCGCGTTCAGCAAAAGGTAATTTATGGAATGCCGGAAAAACTTTAGCTGCACGCTCAATTTTTTGATCGACCTGAGAATCCGTAAGCGCCTCGAAAGTCTTGATGGTTTCTCCG
>JAOAPW010000031.1 GCA_025463105.1 Candidatus Acidiferrum typicum
GCGTGGTCAACATCCGGATCATCACACCTCCAATATCCCCAGTCAAGCTGACCCCTCCGGTTGTGGCTCAGTTTGGATCTGGAAAAAACGAACAGCTGCTAGCGCCCAAAAAAGGCATCCTCTACAACCGCCGCTAACAATCATGGTTTTGTAGCAGCCTTTCCGTCCCTCGTTTTTCGGGACGGACAGGGCACGTCCCTTTTTCAAACTGAGCCCACAACTCACGCCATCAGAAAATTTTTGCGCCAATTCATTCATCTTCATTCAAATCGTAATTGCACAATGGTATAAACGCACGGCGGACAATTACAAATACGGAGTTCCATTGAATCAGCTTCTGGTGAACGGATCGAAAATCAGCGCACGTAACGGCATCCGCAAATCCAAGTCAAAAATTTCCGTTGTCCCGATGATCGCGGCAACCTATTTCATGGTGGCGGGCGGTCCTTACGGCCTCGAAGAAGTTGTGCAGAAGACGGGTTACCCGGCGACCTTGCTGATCCTCATCGTCACACCGCTGCTGTGGAGTCTGCCAACGGCCATGATGGTCAGCGAACTGGCGACGGCAATTCCCGAAGAGGGTGGATTCTACATCTGGGTGCGACGCGGCATGGGACGT
Organism: Candidatus Acidiferrum typicum; assembly: GCA_025463105.1. Classification (GTDB taxonomy): domain Bacteria; phylum Acidobacteriota; class Terriglobia; order Acidiferrales; family UBA7541; genus Palsa-360. Next base: position 620 of record JAOAPW010000031.1, read on the forward strand.
TTCTGGGGATATCAGGAAACGTGGCTGACGCTTGCGGGAAGCGTTTTTGAAATGGCGCTGTATCCGAATTTATGCGTGGCTTACGCGTCCAGATTTTTGCCGGGCCTGCAATCGGGCCACCGCGGTCTGTTTCTTGGCTTCGCAATGATCGCGCTATGCACGGCGTGGAACATCCTGGGAGCGCGCTCGGTCGGCGAAGGATCCGTATGGCTCAACATCGCGTTGCTCGCGCCATTCGTAGCGTTAATTGTTCTCGCACTAGGAATGGGTCGCGGGGGTGTGCCCGTTGCGGTCCCGCTGCGTCAGGTTGATTTGCTCGGTGGCGTTCTCATCGCCATGTGGAATTATATGGGCTGGGATAATCTCTCGACGATTGCGGGAGAAGTCGAAGCACCGCAGCGAACGTACTCGCGGGCGATGTTTGGCGCAGTCTTGCTGGTAATCATCAGCTATATTCTGCCGGTGGCGGCCGTGGCGCGTACGGGAATCGATCCGAACAGCTGGACGGCAGGGGGCTGGGCGGATGTTGCGCGACTCATCGGCGGCGAAACACTTGCAATTGCGATCGCGCTTGCGGGAATTATCGGAGCGATCGGATCGTTCAGCGCCTTGATGCTTTCTTTCACGCGCTTACCACTGGTGATGGCCGAGGACGGCTTCTTGCCGCGCATGGTTACCCGGCAGAATTCCCGCACGGGAGCGCCCTGGGTTGCGATTCTCGCCTGCGCTATTTTGTGGGCGGTGTGCTATCCGCTCGGATTTGAAAAAAATCTCGTGATCGATGTGCTTCTGACAGGCTTGAGCATTCTGCTTGAATTCTGTGCGCTGGTGGCTTTGCGCATTCGCGAACCGGAACTCGCGCGTCCATTTCGCGTTCCGGGAGGCATAGCCGGCACCATAGTAATAGGATTGCCTCCGCTTGCATTGATGATTGTCGCGGTGGTGCGCAATCGCAGTGAGTTCGTAGGCGACACCAACGGGCTCGTCATCGGAATTATTATAATTGCTGCTGGAGTCCTGTTTTATTTTCTCAGCAGGATGTTGCAACGGAAAAAAGTGGCATGAAGATGTCTCGAATACTGCGTTCTATAACGTCTGGATGCCAGATGGTTTTGGTAGCACAGGCTTCAGCCTGTGTGGTTTTGACTTTGTGTTGGCGTAGACGAAACAGCGCACGAACAAATTCAAAAACACACAGGCTGAAGCCTGTGCTACTCAGGCTCGAGCCGAAGTTGTGCCGCGTAGCCAGGATAGTAGCGGCCAAGCCAGAAGCGCGGCCGCAAACGCGATGACGGCGTAAGCGTTCCCGCGAATGTACGCGTTTGGCTGCGTAAATAATTCGATGGCTTCGGGAATGAGCGCAGTCATGGCGGCAAGCAGGAAATAGCCCATCACATTGAATCGCAAAACGTGCTTCACAGCGAACCACGCAGCGGCAAATAGCAGCACGTGAAATGCCGCCTCCCGCAGAAAAGTCCCCAGCGTGGCCGCGTTGGTGGCCAATAACACTGCCAACAGAATTACCAGTGCCGCACGTTCCCATCGCGGGCGAATATATTCGGCAATCAGAGCAACGGCGATCGCAACCATTCCTACAATCAGATAACTGCGCAGGATTCCTGATGCCATCGTCCCCATTGCCGGATTTAACAAATCTAGGCCGTCCGGCACCGAGGCGCCCAGCCTGTGCCGCACGAGCGGCCAGCGCTCTAATAATTCCGGAAGGCGCGCAATTCCCATGATTGCCGCCAAACCGAACATCACGATGCAGAACGCATCCCGGTAATACTCGCGCGGCATTCCGAGCAGCGCGGGAATGCGTCCGCGGCCGAATGCCCGTTCGATAAAGAACCACGAAAGACCCAGCAACAGAAATGCGCCGGCCGCGTACAACGCCGTGACAAAGAGCATCGATATAAAAAGAATGGCGTAATACGTTTGCAGCGGCATAGTGGTCATATAGACGCTCAAAAGTTGGGGCGTCCGATTTACAAATGCCGCTATCGCGGCCAACAGCACGACGGCCGACCATTTGGACAGACGGCGCCATGGAACCTGCGCAATCTCCGGACGTTTCAGGCTGCGCAAGGCAACGACTATCACCGTAATTCCTGCTGCCCCAAAAAGAAGCACGAGGCCGAAGGTTTGCGCGATTTGTGCCGCAGTCGTGCGGCTTTCCGCATCGCGCCAGGCCTCGGGAATTTTGATGAACACGCGATAACCGGAAACTTCGTCGCCCAGTACCTGCACTTGCATGCGAACGTGGGCGCCCGCATTTGAGCCAGGTTGCGCGGATGCAGCATCGATTGCGGACTTCTGTTCCCAGATGAATGTGTGGTCCGTCCTCGCGGGCTTTTTGTCGGTAGTGGGCTCAACCAGATTCCACGCCGAGAGATCGACTTTTTTCTGCTCGCGCAAATAATTTTCAGCGCGCGCTAAAGCTTCTTCCTTGGTCAGATTCGCGCCGGGAGCTTTTTCGTCGAGCGTGTGGTGGATTGAATGCAGCGAGCCATCGGTTTGCAGCACCACCATGTACTCTTCAGCTTGCGAATCGCGGAAATAGCGGACCGTCCAGAACGCGGAAGGGACCTGGTCGCGATAAAGGCGATTCGCGGCGGCGATGCCGATCGTGCGCCGTAGATATTCGTTGTTGTAGGGGTCAAATGTGTACGTGACTGTGGCAGCGTGCTCGTAACTTGCGGGATCGACTTTTTTGTCGTGCAGAATCTGGTCCGCGCGATTTGTAGCTTCACTCGAGTTAATCTGGAGCCGGACGAAATCTCCGATCTCCTCGCGTTTCACGCCTGCCACCAGCGCGAGGCCCAGCACGCCGCAAACAACGAGGACGCCCAGCGCCCGCGAAGACATCGGTGCGTACCCCACTGAAGCTTTTGCAGCGGCGCTCCCGGGAACCACTTCGGGCACAATCGCTTCCGCCGTCCCAGGCATGGCCTCCGCCTCTGATGGCGCAAGAGGCATGGCCCTGTTCAGAAGCTCTGGGTCCGCCTCAAATCCTCCCCGCGAGAAATACGAAAATGCCGCAATACCGAGCGGTATCAAAGCCGCGCCGCCTACGATCGCTCCTGAAACGCGGAGATAAATTCCCTCTGAACGCAACAGTGAGGTGCTGATCAGGAACGCGTCCACGGTGTAATGCCAGATTAAAGTGGCCCAGATTCCCCAGCGCAGCATTACCAGTCCGGCGACGATGCCGATCAGGCCCACTTCGAGGCCGCGAATATAGGCCGGCTCTTGGGGGTAATTGCTGTGCAGAAATCCCCACGCGAACGCAGGCAGCACGACGGCGAGGAATTTCGATCTGGTAGTGCGCAATAGAAATGGAATCGCGAACAAGCGAAACAAAAATTCTTCGCTGGTGGCGGCATAAATTCCAATTGTGAGCGGGTAAACCCAGGGCAGCCACGTGCTGACGACGTCGGTGTAATTCAAATCCTGCGGCGCCCAGGCGCCAAGGTTTCTGCTCACGATATAGAACACGGTGATGTAGCCGATGTGCGCGGCAGCCAGACATATCCCGATGACATTCGCGGTGAAAAATTCTTTTGTGCGGATGCCCGCGAACTGCAAGCCGGCGCCCAGCCGTATCCTCTCAGATAGCGTGACGCGATATAGTGGCTCCCCCGGCACGACGGCAAGCACGACCAGCAGCGCGCTGAGAACGCTGAGCAGTGCAGCCTGGCCGAGCCGGCTTAGAAAAAAACCGGAATAGGGAGTATTCGTGTCATACGCGGCGCGATCGAGCGGCCACTGATTCATCGTCATGATGAAAAACAGAACCGTCACGAAGGCGCCGAGAACCAGGCCCGCGCGCCACTCGAGCAAACCGCTGCGTCCCAGGGAGAGAATGACATAGAGACATCCGCCGAGAAAAAATGCGTAAGGAATCAGCGCGATGTACTCAAGAAAATTATTGGAGGACCGCAGTCGCTCGTAACCGCGCTCCCACGCTTCAGGAACTTTCAGAAACTCGCCGTACTCACTCACGCGGTCGCCCGCGAGCTTCACATTCAGGCGGTACGGCGCGTC
>JAOAPW010000036.1 GCA_025463105.1 Candidatus Acidiferrum typicum
AGAGGCCTTGAAGCTGCTGTCGAAAGAGAAAGCGGACTTTGCCGCACTCGTCCTGGATGTAATGTTGCCGGGAAAAGACGGGTTCGCCGTGGCTCGGGCTTTGCGTGCGGCGAACAACTACATTCCCATACTTATGTTGACGGCTCGCTCGCGCCCGGAGGACGTCCTGCAAGGATTTGAATCGGGCGCGGATGATTATTTGCCGAAGCCGTTCAACCTGGCCATAATGATCGCGCGTGTCGGAAGTTTGCTGCGGCGCAAGACGTGGCACACCCAATCAAATCAATCCGCTTCTAGATCCGGCCCGATTGTGGATGATTCCCAGGAAACATTTCGTTTCGGGGATAAAGTCTTTGACTTCCAGAATCTCCGGCTGCAGGTGGGAGAGAAGACTCTGCAACTCACCTTGATGGAAGCACAGCTTCTTCGCTATCTGATCCAGAACACGGGCCACCCTGTCTCCAGAAAAGCGATCCTCGAGAACGTATGGGATCTTCATGAGGATACGGACACCCGCGCCATCGACAATTTTATCGTGCGTCTGCGCCGTTACATCGAAGACGAACCTTCCGAACCGCGTCACGTGATTACTGTCCGCGGCCTGGGCTACAAATTCGTACCTTTTCCAGAAAAATAGTAAGCATTCCTGATTCTTTAATCCCCGGCGCTCGCGCGTCTGGGCGTAAACAGGATCAGCAACCCTCCGCCAATCGCTGACAACATCATCACGGCCAGGCCGTCCGAAAAACTCCCCGTTCGAGTGTGTAGGTAGCCGAACAAATACGGTCCTGCAAAACCCGCAATGCTGCCCAGAGCGTTGATCATTCCCACCGACGCTGCCGCCGCCGACTGGCTCAGGATTTCCGTCGGTATCGCCCAGAACGTCGGGAGATACGCCGCCGCTATACACGCCATGCTGAAGAAAACAACTGAAAGTGCAATCGATCGCGGTTGGGTGATGAGACCGAGCAATCCCATTGCAGCGATAAACATCGGAAACGCGGAGTGCCAGTGTCTTTCGCGCTGCCTGTCGGAATGCCATCCGTTCACCTGCATAACGGCAAAGGTTGCCAGGTACGGGATGGCGCCGAGCAGGCCAACCCGCAGGTCCGAAAATCCCGACTGACGCTTCAGCATGGTTGGGAACCAGAAAGCGAAGCTGTAAAACACGAAATAATTGAGAAACGTTACCGCCGCAAGCAGGAGAATCGCGCGCGACTTAAGCGCTTGCCCAATCGTAATCGCCCGCACAGTGATCTGCTTTTCTTCGTGCAACTTTTGTTCGATCCATTGTCTGTGCTCGGGAGTGAGCCAGGCCGCTTCGCTTGGCCAATCCGTCAGAAAGAAAAACGCAACAGCGCCCAGGACAATGGCGGGGAGCCCCTCCAGGACGAACAGCCAACGCCAGCCTTCGACGGCGAACCATTTGTGTCCGAGAATCCAGCCCGCGATGGGCGACCCAATCACGAATGACAATGGAATCGCGGCCATGAAGTTGCTCGTGGCCTTGGCGCGATCCTCACGCGCAAACCAGTGGCTTAGATAGACAATCACGCCCGGGAAAAAACCGGCTTCCGCCGCGCCTAACACGAAGCGCGCAAAATAAAGCTGACCTGGGGTGTGCACCAGTGCTGTCAACGCCGTAAGCGAGCCCCAGGCGATCATAGTCGCGGAAATCATGCGGCGCGCGCTCCAGCGCTCGACCAGCAGGGCGCCGGGAATCTGCAAGGCCACGTAGCTGATAAAGAAAATGCCCGCACCCATGCCGAACACGCGATCGCTGAATCCCAAGTCGCGAGACATTCCAATCGCAGCATAGGCCACGCTGGTACGATCAAGATAATTTGTGATGTAAAGGATGAAAAGAAATGGAAGCAGTCGCACGGCAATGTGACGCCGCGTGGGGATCGCAAACTCAGACGCACCGGGTGCGATCGCGCTTGAAGAGGCTACGCCCACTTCAATATCTCCAATGAAAACAGTTTGGAACGGGTGGAGTATACCGGAATGCGGACAGTTTTAGTGAACTATGGCCTGACCAGCTTCAGTGTCTCCCGGCAATGATGTCTTGACCACGGATTTTTCCGGATCGATCAGGAAAGTCCAGATCAGCGCGCCGCTCAGCAACATTCCCGCAGTCACCAGGAAGGGAGCGATCCAGAAGCCTCGCTGAGCGAAAAAACCGAAAATAACGGGAGAAACTGAAGCGGTCAGGGCTCCCGCCATATTCATGATGCCGGTTACGGTGCCGCTGTATTCGCCACCCACGTCCATGGGCACTGCCCAAGCAGGACCGATCACCATTTCCAGGAAAAATAGCGAAGCCGTTAAACAAATGACGGCTGTCGAAGCCGAATGGGTCGTCGCCGCAGGGATGAGGCAAGCGGCGGAAGCCAGCATGCACGGCGCAGCCACGATGCGGCGCGCAAGTTTAAGCTTTCCGGTTTTCTTATACACGCCGTCGGTCAACGTTCCTCCCGCGATGTCTCCAACCATTCCGGCCAGCAGCGGAAGTGACGCAACGATGCCGAGAGACTTCAACGAAAGGTGGCGATACTCGAGCAAATAAGTGGGAAACCATGTCAGGAAAAAATACGTTCCGTAAAAAAAGCAGCCATATCCGGCCGCGATG
>JAOAPW010000045.1 GCA_025463105.1 Candidatus Acidiferrum typicum
CGGCCCGCTGTCAATCCCATCTTCCTGAATACCCTTAGTACTCCGCCAGCACCCAAAGGTGCAGAGAGTGTCGTACGGTTTCCGAAGAAGCGCCAGCTAATAATTTCCCTAATTTTAGACGCGCCGGAGCGGCCTGGGATAGCGGACGTGAACTTTGAACAAGGGGCCCGAATACGACCTGCGATCATTTTGTGTGCTACCGTAAAATCGGGAGATACGCGATGAATCAGAAATTCGAAGCGACCGACGCGCTGTATCTGGACGACCTGCGCATCGGGCAGCGCTTCACCTCCGGCACATACCACATGGATGAGGATCGGATGAAAGCATTTGCAGCGGAGTTCGATCCGCAACCCTTTCACCTGGACGAGGTGGCTGCCCAACGCAGCATCTTCCGTGGACTTGCAGCCAGCGGGTGGCACACGGCCGCTGCAACGATGCGTCTTATGGTCGAGAGCCTGCCGTTCGCGGGCGGAATGGCCGGCCTGGGCGGCGAAATTGCCTGGCCGCGGCCCACGCGTCCCGGCGACACGCTGCGCGTGGAAAGCGAGATCATTGAAATAGTGCCCTCGCGCTCCAAACCAAATCAGGGCATTGTGATTGTGCGGAGCACAACGTTTAATCAACACGGCGAGGACGTCCAGAAGTTTACCGCGAAGATCATCGTCTTCAAGCGACCGGTTGAAACCAACTCTCTCACGATGAAACCAGACGGTTCGTAAGCGACCTGGTTTTTTTCAGCAAAACCAAAAATTTCTTTCGGCTCTTTCCGGAAACTGGTAGAAGTGAAATGATCGAGTCATCGAAAAAATTGTGGGGGATGCGAAATGAAGGCGATCGTTGTTCCTGAATTTGGCGGCCTGGAAGTTCTCCAACTCAAAGAAGTTCCCACTCCACGTCCCGCCGCCGGCCAGGTCCTCGTGCGGATCCATGCCGCGGGCGTGAATCCCTATGACACCTATATGCGCAACGGTACCTATGCCATCAAGCCGCCGTTACCCTACACGCCGGGCTCCGATGCCGCCGGCGTTGTCGAAGCCGTCGGCGAAGGCGTAACCAAGGTGAAGCCTGGCGACCGCGTCTATACCGCCAGGACGCTGACCGGCGCATACGCGGAATATGCGCTGGCCCTCGAGAGCCAGGTCCATTCGCTTCCGCCGAATATTACTTTCGCTCAGGGCGCGGGCGTTTGGGTGCCATACGGTACCGCGTACCACGCTCTGAATCAGCGCACGAAGGCGCGCGCCGCTGAAACTCTTCTCGTTCACGGCGCCAGTGGCGGAGTGGGCATCGCAGCTGTCCAGATCGCGCGCGCCATGGGCTTGACGGTTCTTGGCACGGCCGGGTCGGACAAAGGCCTGGAACTCGCCAAGCGTGAGGGAGCACACCATGTCTTCAATCACACCAAGCCCGATTACCGGGAACAGATTCTAAAAACAACGGGCGGGCAGGGCGTGAACCTCATTCTTGAAATGCTTGCCAACGTCAACCTCGGCCATGACCTGAAGCTGCTCGCTACTCACGGTCGCGTGGTCGTGATCGGCAGCCGCGGCGACGTCACTATTACGCCTCGTGACATTATGTCGCGCCGCGGTTCGATTCTCGGCTTCACCCTGTGGAGCATCACCGAAGCGGAAGACAAGGAGATTCACGCGGCGATCCTGGCCGGACTTGAGAACGGCACAATGAGGCCGATCGTCGGGAAAGAAATCCCGCTCGCCGAAGTCGCCCGCGCTCACAAAGAAGTCCTGGAGCCCGGTTCCTACGGAAAAATTGTGTTGGTCCCCTGACGGAGTGATTTCCGGAAATGGTACGGTAACGTCCCCCCTGTTTTAGGCTGAATTGTGCTGTTCTGCGACAACTTTCGTGTCACCTTCAAAATTCTGAAACAAACAATCCGGTCGAGTCGTCTACAATAGGGAAGGCACGAGCCTGATTACGGACGGATGTATGTCCGGACGAGCAGTCTGCCAGTCGGGCCAGATGGAGGCAATGGGCCATGCGGCGCGCTTCAAGTATTCTTCTCGCGGGATTTTTTCTGCTTTCGTCGATTTTTGCAAGGGCGCAACAATCTTCGTCCAACTCCGGATCGGCCGGAAATCAAAGCTCTCCGACTTCCACGCAGGACTGCAGCCGCTATTTTGACGAGGCGCGCGAAGCCACACGAACCGCGCAAGTCGAACGCCGCGCGCTCGTGACGCAGGCAGAGTCAGGCGGTGCGCTCCAAATGAGTCGTCTCCCTCCCTTTCCGGCTGATTTGCAACAGGAATTAATAGTTGCTAAAGAAAAAGAAGCTGCGTTCAATCAGTGCGCACTTGGACCGGCGGCGTTGAATGCGGCGCAGGCGCCCCGGGTCGGCTGTTCCAATGAAGAGCTGTTAACTTTTCAGATGAATCATGAGGGAGACGAAGACCGCGAAATTCCGATTTGGCATGTGCCCGGCGACACCGCCTTTTTTTATGAATCTGGAATGACCATCGACGCCGATGGCGCGCCAAACGCCTATCACCCGGATAATATAGGCCTCGACGATCTCGCGAATGCGGGGGCACCCGGATATTGGATGGGGCTGGCCAAGAATGCGGAGGGAGAACCCTTCGTACAGGGCCAGAATGATCCTTACCCCGGCTATTACGTTTCCGCGACCGCGCTGGCCGATCGAACAAAAGCGGTGAACGATCCCGCGCGCTACGTCGATGCCTCGAAGATCCCTTTTATCGTGTTACCGGGCGCTATGGCGCGCGAGATCGGCGCTCGCCCGGGGGACTTCGCGGTCGCTTTCAACCAGCGAAATGGCCAGAGTTCGTACGCAATTTTCGGGGACGTGGGCCCCTCAGACCGAATTGGCGAAGGCTCGGTAGCGCTGGCGGAAAATCTTGGAATCCGATCCGATGCGCGCAACGGGGGCGCGAGGAGAGGAATTTTATTTCTTGTTTTTCCGGGATCAGGAAACGGCAGCCCCCGGCCGATCGAGGAAATAAATACCGAAGCGGCGAAATTGCTTCAGGCCTGGGGAGGAACTTCCCAGTTAGCCGCATGCGCGGTCCAGGATCCATCACGGCCGTCCGCCGGCAATCAGAAATACAACTCAGACTAATACTCGCTGATTCACCGGGAGAAGCCCGTGAACGACAAATCATTGCGGGAGCATCTCAGCAACCTGCTTTCGGGACGCGGAGCCCACCTCGATTGGAAAGCATCGTTTGCCGGGATTCCTCCGAGACTTCGCGGAATTCGTCCCAGTGGCATGCCGCATTCGTTGTGGGAATTGCTGGAGCACATGCGCATCGCGCAATGGGATATCCTCGAATTCTCTCGCGATCCAAACCACGTTTCTCCGGATTGGCCTGAAGGGTATTGGCCAAAAAATCCGGAACCTCCGAACGCCAAGGCCTGGGACAAAAGCGTGAAATTGTTTACTCGTGATCTGGCCGCGATGCGGAAGTTGGTTGCGAGTCCCAGGACAGATCTGTTTGCACGAATTTCGCACGGCACGGGACAAACAATTCTTCGCGAAGCCCTGCTTATCGCCGACCACAATGCTTATCACCTCGGGCAGGTCGTTTCTGTTCGCAGGCTTCTTGGCGCGTGGAAAGACTAGCGCCTTCCCGCGGCCCTTTACTTGCTTGACTCCCCCCGATGGCGGAAGTACATTCTGGCCACCTTGAAGGAGGTGCGATATGCGTTGTCTCTTGAAAGTTTCGATTCCTATAGCGGAAGGAAATGCTGCGATCTCCGACGGGACGCTGGGACAAACCATCGGCTCCATCCTGAACGACTTGAAAGCAGAGGCCTCTTACTTCGCTGAAGACAAGGGCTTGAGAACCGGATTCATTTTCTTCAATTTGGAAAATGCGTCACAGATTCCAGCCGTGGCTGAGCCGTGGTTTCTGGCGTTCAACGCCCACGTCGAAATTCGTCCGGCGATGACTCTGGAAGACTTGAAAAATGCTACACCGGGAATAGAGAATGCGGTCAAAAAATATTCCCGCGCGGCGCGTGCGGCCAGAGCATAGTTCTTCCTGGAATATTCTTTATTCCAGATAGGCCGCAAGCCAATCGGAAAATGATTTGTACCAGAGCTGGCTATTCTGCGGCTTTTGAATCCAATGGCCCTCGTCGGGATAGACGATCAGTTTTGACGGCACGCTTTGCCGTTGCAACGCCGTGAAAAATTCGAGGCTCTGTGTGTACGGGACGCGGTAGTCGAGCTCGCCGCAGATCACGAGTGTCGGCGTTTTGTATTTGCTTAAGTCGCCGGCATAGGTGCTGGGCGACCACTTGTGATAACTTTCGGGATTCGTCCATGGCGTTCCTTGCATGTCATGTTCCTCGAACCACAGCTCTTCGGTGGCGCCGTACATTCCCGGCTTGTCGTACACGCCCGCGTGGCTGATGAGCGCCTTGAATCGTCCTGTGTGCGTCGCGATCCAATCCACCATGTAGCCGCCGTAGGAGCCGCCC
>JAOAPW010000105.1 GCA_025463105.1 Candidatus Acidiferrum typicum
CCGGTCTCGATCGAGCGGTAGACGCCATCAATGGCTCCCGCTACAAGCATATCGGGGTTAGAGGGCGCGGCAGCCAGAGCGCGCACCGTGTGCCCATCCAAACCGATGATTTGCCAGTTGTGGCCCGCGTCCGTGCTGCGATAAATTCCGCCGCCGTGCGAGCCAAGCGTCCAGCTGGTGGCGTAAAGTGTGTTTGCCGAGCGCGCATCCACAATGATGGCCATAATCACGTCATCATGGTTTGCGCCGATCCGGCCAAGCAGCTCCCAATGCTCGCCGCTATCCTTCGAACCAAATATATGGCCGTCGGAAGTGCCGAGAAACAATGTTCGAGTGCTGCCGGGAACAGCCGCAAGTGACTGAACGTCTCCACCCGGAGGGCCGACTTGCCGCCAGGTTTGTGCGGAGGTGGAGCAGGTACACAACACAGTCAGCACAAAAATCCAGAAAAAGCCGTACGATCGCGTTTGCATGAAACGAATCCTCCGACCTCATCTATCTCCAGATTTGTTTATGGACCTGGACCCACCCGGGCCGGCGCGGCGGCCGCGGTTCAAATCAAGGCTAACAATATCGGGTCAAAAAACATGCTGGCCGGAGGGACAGAATCGGGACGATGAATTTGACTGTCCATCTGGACAGCCCTGGAAAACGCGACTTAAATCACAAAAAAAACTGTTCAAGTACTGAGAGTACTGATACACTCCGCGCAGGTAAGGATCTCCCGTATCGTATAGAATTGGGAGTAATTAAAAGATATACCGGGGATCCCTATTCATGCGAACGAATGATAAGTGATGTAGGGTCTTTAACTTGAGAAAAAATGCGGAGAATTGATACTTTGGCTTTCGTATTGCCTAGAGTTCTTGGTCGATCTTAAAAAAATCACCAGGAGAGTGAGCTATGGTTCTTCTAGCGATCACGATACTGTGCGCATGGTCGATCACTTCGTTAGCCGCCGGCTTAGGTCTGGGAGCCGTCATTCGGACGGCCGATAGAGCCCGGAAGGAAGAGTTTCTGGAAGCGCTGTTTTCAAGTTTGGCCGAACGACGCATGGCACGTTAGGCATACCGCCCCACTCCACTAGCCTCCGAATCACACCCAATCTGGGTACCGGGCAACCCCTCGTCGAGTCAATCTCCCTCAGCTACCCTTTAGTTCAGTCCAATGATTCGAATAGGGCCTCAGTGGTATCAAAGTCCGGACCGCCGGGACGAATGACCTTCGGTTTCGCAGTCTTGAAGGGTTCTTCTGTAGGGATTCTTTCGAGCCAGCGCTGGTGCGAGAGTTTTTCGTGGTCAGAGAAATCCAGACGCACAATCATGCGGATTTCCGCCTCCCCGGAAGAACTTGAACCAGCTTCGGGTTCAGCCGCACGGGAGGATTTCGCCTTTGCCTTCGATGGAGACTTTGCCTTTGAACCTGGCTTGGAGTTTTTGGCGGAAGTTTCGGTCCCGGTGTCGTTCTTTTCTTCCAGGTCTTTGCGTTCTATTTTGAGCTGCAGTTTCTTGTCGAGCCGGAATCCTTGCTTCCAACCCTCAATACGATGACGCGCCTGCTGCGCCAAATCTTCATCACCGCCGAAATCGAAAATCAGAAAAGAATATGCCATGCCATGAATATTGGCGGGCACAGCCTTCCCTGTCAAGACCGCACGAGGCATTTTTTTTGGCGTAGTGCTGCATGAACGAACAAAACCGGCTGTACCTGAGCTTTGCTGGGTAGTACACTCGCGATAGCACGTCATGAGACTGAGGGACATTTCGCGTAAGCTGTTGGCCGTAACAGCGCTCGTTGCGCTGCTGGCAGCAAGTACGCCAGCGCTTGCCGATTCGTTCTCCGCTTCCGATCCAGCCGCCTGTTGCAATACTGTTTACTGTCCCCTTCATCATAACCAGGGCCGGAACATGCAGAAGGACAAAAGCGATTGCGAACCACGCGGTAAGAGCGGTGCGGCGGATTCCTCCATGCGAGCTTGCGACGACACGCCGCATCAAACTATGGGAAATGCCCCATTCACGCTGGCCGCGCCTGTCACAATTTTTTATGAGACAACGACGCAGCCCGCGCCGGTGTCACTGGCCGGCTTCTTTCCTTTCGTAGTCAGTCTGCCTTCCACGCCACCCCCTCGCAGGCTTCCGAGCTAACAAACACAGCCACATTCAGAAGCTAAGTCTCCGCCGTGTCGAAATCTAGTTCATGCGGCGAGGCTGGTATTTTTCGAGTAAGCGAGGAAGCAAATGAAGCCCTCAATTCGATTTATATTGGGAGCAGCGTCTCTTTTTCTTGTGACGTGTGCACTGCTGGTCGCCCCAACGCCCTCTCGCGCTGACGTTTTCGGCACCGTGCGCGGCATTGTGCACGATCCGCAACACCGTCCGATCGAGGGCGCGGAAATCCGGCTTTCGGCCCACAATCTGGACTGGAAGCGCACAGCAAAAACGGACGCAAACGGTGAATTCCTGATCGATGCCGTGCCGGCCGGCGAATATACCGTCGAAATCGCTCGTGAGAATTTCCAGACCGTCCGGACGCCGATCGTCGTCAATATCGGGAATGCCCCCGTTCTTCATTTCCCGATGGATTTGGCCTCAGTGCAGTCAAACGTAAGTGTTTCCGCGCAACCCGAACCGGCCGCTCCCGACGCGGCGAGCCTGCCGACGGACGTATCCCGCGAAGAAATTGCCAGGACACCGGGCGTTAGCAACTCCGACAGTCTCTCCATGATTACGAATTTCGTTCCCGGATCGTACATGGTGCATGATCAGCTTCACATCCGCGGAGGCCACCAGGTTTCATGGCTGGTGGACGGCGTGCCTGTGCCCAACACCAACATTGCGAGTAATGTTGGCACGCAATTCCACCCGGGCGATATCGAAACGCTCGAAGTGCAACGCGGCGGCCTCTCCGCCGATTCAGGCGACCGCACCTATGGCGTATTGAATGTGGTGACCCGCAGCGGATTCGAACGCGATCGCGAAGGCGATTTCACCGTCAATGCCGGAAGCTTCTACCGAACCGATGATCAGTTGAGCTTCGGTGATCACAGCGAACGGTTCGCTTATTACGTCAGCGCAAATGGGTACCGCACGAATCTGGGTCTCTCAACGCCCGAATCGAATGTGATTCATGATGCTGCCAATGGATATGGCGGCTTCGGCTCGTTTATTTACAACGCCACTCCTTCCGATCAGCTGCGGCTCGTTACTTCAATTCGAAATGATTACTTTCAGGTTCCGGTTGGGCCGGATGATCCCTCGGCCGCCGATTCGCAACACGAACGCGACGCCTTCTTGAATTTTTCGTGGGTACATACAGTGGGACCCGGCATACTTCTGACGGTTTCGCCGTTCTATCACTACAATCGCGCCGCATTCGACGGCGGGCTCAACGATACCCCTGTAATTACAACGGACCACCGCGCTTCACAGTATGCCGGCGTGCAGTCAACGATTGAAATCGTTCGCGGAAAGCACAACGCGCATTTCGGCATTTACGGTTTTGCGCAGCATGACAACGCTTTGTTCGGCGTCGTTCAGAATCCTCAATTGGTCCCGCCCGTACCGCCGATTCGGCAACAGGAAGCACTCAATGGAAATCTCACTGCGGCTTTTGCCGAAGATCAATATCAGCCGTGGCAGTGGCTCACGCTTTCCGGCGGCGTGCGGTTGACCCATTTTGAAGGATCGCTCAGCGAAAATGCCGCAAGTCCGCGTACAGGCGCTTCCATCCGGATCCCTCATCTTCACTGGATTTTGCGCGCATTCTACGGGCGGTATTACCAGGCTCCGCCGCTTTCCACGATCGGTGGCCCTGGAACGATATTTGATATTTCACCCGGCCAGGGTTTTCTGCCGCTCCATGGCGAGCGAGACGAACAGCGCGAGTTCGGCCTCACCATTCCCGTTGCAGGATGGGTGTTCGACATCACGAATTTCCGGACCACCGCGCGCAATTTCTTCGATCATGACGTGCTCGGGAATTCCAATATTTTCTTTCCACTTACCATTGCCAGCGCTCGCATCCGCGGATGGGAGGGCACAATTCGCTCGCCGAAAATTCAGGGACGCGCGCAATTCCACCTCGTTTATTCCTATCAGTTCGCGCAGGGCCGCGGCGGAATCACAGGCGGCCTCACGGATTTTAGCCCATCGGTAAACGATTTCTTTTTTCTGGATCACGACCAGCGGCACACGCTGAACACCGGATTCGACATTTCCCTACCCTGGCACAGCTATGTTTCACCCAGTGTTTCTTTCGGCTCGGGATTTCTGGACGGAAACGGCCCAGCCCACCTGAATCCCCACACCGAAGCGAATATTTCGATTGGCAAGTCATTCGGCGAGAAGTGGACTCTCTCGGCGACCGCCCTCAATTTGAGCAACTCCCGCTACCTGGAAGACAACAGCAACACTTTCGGCGGAACACATTTCAATTATCCCCGCCAGCTTTCCGTTCAGGTGAAATACCGCTTCCACTACTGAGAAATGGAATTTAACCACGGATGTACTCGGATCAACACGGATGAAAGAACCGAAAGCCTAACAGCAGACCTTTCAAAGTGCGCAATTCCCTCTTTGCTTTTTATCTGTGTGTATCCGTGTTCATCCGTGGTTTCACTTTTCCTTAAGTTTTCTAAGAAAGTTGGTTGCGCGCTCCGCATCAGCGTGTTAGCGTAAGCGAACAAAAGGCGAATTTGGCCTGGAGGAAACGGCATGTCTCTGGCGACGCGGCCTGTACGGGATGAAGTTACGCTCGCTCGCGTCCGCGAAATCGTCGAGCAACTTGCCGCGCGCGATCATTTCGGCGAAATACTGACCGCCGTGCGCCACATCCCGGCGCGTGAGGCGAAGTTTGCGCCCATGCCGGAATGGGTTCGCGGAGAACTTGCGGCCGTGTACGCCGAGAAAGGCGTTAGCCAGCTGTACAGCCATCAGGCTGCGGCGGCGGCGGCTGTGCATGCGGGGCGCAATGCGGT
>JAOAPW010000155.1 GCA_025463105.1 Candidatus Acidiferrum typicum
TCGTTAGACGCTCCACAATTTTTGGAGTTTCAAGCAAAGGCTGGGGTTGCTTTTCCTGAATCACCGTCTGATCCCATGAGACAGCGTACAAGTCCCGAAGTTCTGCACGCGATCCCATTTTACCTCACCTCAGTGCCCGCTTGCAGAAACTTCAGCAGTGAAGTAATTCGATTTCCCCGGAAGTCCAGAAGAAGTCCCGGAGAAGTCCCGGAAAAGTCCCGGAGGGACGACCCAACGTAGCCCACCGCGGGAGCGGTGGGAAAACGGACAAGAATAAGCCGGAAAAACCCCGTAGGGGTGACACAGGGAATTTCAGCGACGTAAAATTTGCTCACGACCGGAACGCACGCCCGGTTGACAGTAATACAGATTGTCGGTACCGTTCCCGCGACAATCAATCGCTCCCGTCATCAACGCGAGTAAGCGAAATGCAAAGTATTCGGAGAATACGTGCCCGCATCCACGCCTCGGAACAAATCATTCCGCCTGACTCCCATCCAATGGCTCATCTGCGCCGTTGCCTGCATCGGATTCGCATTCGACACCTATGAACTCCTCGTCCTGACGCTGACCGTTCAGCCGGCCCTGAGCGAATTCCTTACGGCCAAGCCCGGGAGCGCGATTTTCAATCACTGGATCGGAATGCTGTTCTACGTCCCCGCAATCGCCGGCGGAATTTTCGGCTTGCTTGGTGGATACTTCATCGACCGCCTGGGACGCCGCCGCATCCTGCTCTGGAGCATACTTCTATTTTGCTTTTCCGCGTTTGCCACTGCGTTTTCGACATCCGCGTTGCAATTGCTGATTTTCCGCTCCACAACTCTGGTAGGCGTTTCCGTGGAATTCGTCGCCGCAACCGCGTGGCTCGCCGAATTGTTTGATGAGCGCAAACAAAGAGAGACCGTCCTCGGCGTCACGCAGGCGTTTTCCTCCACTGGCGGTCTGCTGATGAGCGGCGCAAATTATTTGAATCTGACGATCGGGCATCTACTGCCCGCCATTCGCGGCGGCCATGAACCATGGCGCTACACGGTTTTGTGGGGGATTCTTCCAGCCATTCCGCTGCTCCTGGTACGTCCGTTTTTGCCGGAATCTCCGCACTGGCTCAAGAAGAAAGAAGAGGGAACGCTCAAGCGCCCCAGCGTTCTGGAACTGTTCCATCCCGAATTTCGCAAAACGGCGCTGCTGACTTGCTTGATGATGGCATGCGCCTATGCGGCTTCGTTCGGAATGCTGCAACATTTTGCGCGGATTATTCCCGGCGGACCCGGAGTCAGAACTCTGGCGCACGCCGACCAGCAAAGAGTTGTCAGCGTTTTGCAGGGGGCTCAGGAATTCGGAGGGCTGGTTGGCCGAATCTTGATGGCTGTTCTCGCTGTGTTCGTCCTCAGCCGGAAACGGCTGCTGCACATTTTTCAGGTTCCCGGACTGATTCTGATTCCTCTGTTCGTTTTTCTTCCGGCAATCCGCGACGAAGACATGTCTTTCTGGGGAATTTTTTTGCTGGGTCTCGTGTCCGTCGCGCAGTTCAGTTTTTGGGGAAATTATCTGCCAACTCTTTATCCCACACACCTGCGTGGCACAGGAGAAAGCTTCGCGGCCAATGTGGGCGGGCGAATGCTGGGAACTTCAGCAGCTTTGATAACGACTTCCATCGTGTTGCGCATGCCGGGCGGTACGGTGACGCGGCAGCTTGCCTACGCGGCGGGCCTTATTGGATTTTCCGCTTACGCGATTGGGTTCATCGCCAGTTTTTGGCTTCCCGAACCACGCCAGGATGCCATTCCGGATTAGCCATTTAGTAGCACAGGCTTCAGTCTGTGTGGTTTTTTCGGGTCTTTCCGTGGTTTTGTTTAGACTATTTCTGAATTAGAACGACTTTTGCGTTTTCACAAAAGAAAAATCAAAAACACACAGGCTGAAGCCTGTGCTACTGCCCGCTTCACGCCAGCTTCAGCCGCAGCAATTTCCGCGCATTGCCTTCGTAAATTTTCGCGCGGTCTTCGGCCGAAATCGGAATTTCGTCGATGCAACGAATCGTTTCGCGAATATAGCCGGGTCCCTTCTCCGGATCAAAAGGCGAATCGGACGCAAACAGAACTTGATCGGCTCCAAAAAAATCGAGTCCGCATTGCAGGGCGGCGCGCGAGCCGAACGTCGCCGTATCCGCATAAAACATTTTGAAATATTCCTGCGGGCGTTTTTTGAGCCGCCGGGAATAGACAGTTAAATCTTCATCCGGCGTGCGCGCGCCAAGTTGATCGAGTCCGGGCCCGGTACGTCCGGAAAAGTAAGGAATCATTGCGCCCAGGTGGTGCGTGATGATTTTGAGATTCGGAAAACGGTCGAAGTAGCCAGCGAATAAAATGCGCGCCATTGCGACTGACGTTTCATAGGGCCATCCGAATACCCACCACAATTCCAATTTGGATTTTTTTTCCGTTTGATAATCAGGGAAATCGGCGCCACGTGTGGGATGCAGCCAGATCGGCAGATTAACCTCGGCCATCTTTTCAAAAATCGGCAGGAACTCTGGATCGTCGAGTGGTTTTCCATTCACATTTGAAAAAACTTGAATTCCGGTGGCTCCCAATTTCATGATCGCGCGGTCGATTTCCTCAACCGCGGCTTTGGGATTGTTCATCGGCACGCCGGCCACGAATCCCGGAAAGCGGTCGGGGTGCTTGACGACGAGCTCCGCCATTCCATCATTGGCGATCCGCGCCAATTCCGGAGAATGTTTTGCGTCCCCGAATGCCTCCATCGGCGGGGAAGCGAGGCTGATGATTTGAACGTAGTCCCCGAAGCGATCCATCATGCGGAAACGAATATCCAGATCCACCATCGCCGGAACGCCCAGCGAGCGCATTTTTATGCCGCTGTCAGGCAACTTTTGCATCCGGTCAAAGAAATTTTGCGGGAAAATATGGCAGAAGATATCGATCTTCATCAGACTCTCTTTCGGAAATCGTGTCGAGAGATGTGCCAACGAAACAAAAGCCGAGCTGAAAAACGCCGGCGTTCCCACCCAAATGCCAATTAGAGCGACGAACATAGCAAGGCTACAATTCAGTGTCAACAAACTGTTCCCGTACCTTACAGTTGATTTATGGGATTGATATGATTTGTCGCTGAACCGACCTGAAAAAAAACAAGCGAGAATATTAATCCTCTAAAATGAGGACCATGGCCACATAATCAAACCGTACTGAAGTGAACGTCCCCAATAGGTCCGCCCCGAGAAGTCCGGATGCACCATAAGGGAAATTGAAATCACCAATGAGCGCGGGCAACCGGATGTCTCGACCATCAAGTCTCCAATTAACGTCCACGGCATAGGCCTGCGTGCTGCCAAGTATCGTTGAGACTGTCGCACCCGGATACAAGCTCAACCCCGACGGTAGAAACTTCCGATTCAGTGCAGTACGTCTGGACCCTGTGTCAACGATCAGAATCGCACTTTCTTCCTGAATCGTCAGCGAAACTAAAACCAAGTCGTCTTGCAGATGGAACTGTATCCGGTGTACGTGGGACAACTGGTCTGCCTGCTGGTATAGCTCGGAGGCGCGGGTTTCGTTCTTCAATACGCCGAATCCATGCTTATACATGCAGCCGAGATCGCGGCAGCCTCCGCTATCGCCGTTGCGACAACCTTGCTCAAACAACTGTCCGGCATGGCTGTCATTCCTTGGTGGGTCGTGTACCAGGTACTCGAGTCCGAGGTTGGTACAGCCCAATGCGTTCCCATTGTCGCAACCGCGCTTATAGTAGTCCACAGCAAGCGAATGGCTCATTTTCACGCCTTGTCCTTTCGCGTACATGAATCCAAGGTTGGTGCAAGCCTTTGCAAAACGATTGCAGGCTCTCCCGTACATCGATGCGGCTTGCGCATATCGGCCTTGTTTGTAAAGTGCGACTGCCTGATTGTAAACCGCATCCTCCCAGACGTCGCGTCCAGTCCGCTCACCGGGCCCTATTCCCGCATTAAGCCTCGAAAGAAAGGAACCGTCGGCTTCTGGTCCACCCGCAGCAGTTTGGTTGTCTTGTGGAAAGGCCCCGGCACAAACTAATAACAATTCACTGAACACTACCGCTGCTTGAAGCAATCTACTGAAGGGGGACATCGTGCTCACCAACTAGTGGGATCAGGGGGACCCAATAAGCGCTACCATCCATCAGACGCAGATCGTTGTCAAGTCATTATCGGGCTATTTCATTAAACCTTCATAACAGTGCACATGAGGTCGGGACAAATCATGGCGCGAAACGAGCTATTGCCGCGGGTAACCCTTTGAGAAAATCAATGCAACGTTGCGATTGGTTTCTGAGTCAAATCGTTGGACTATAGAGTTTGCCCGCAATTCATTCAGATTAACCTCTTCGTTTCTGATCCATGCGGCCAAACTGGGGTATGTGCCTTTGCGTATCGCCCGGCATCTAATCTTCTTAAGTCACAATGCAAACGGCCGACAGGGTCGAGCCGCAGGTGTTTTCATTCTTCCATTTGATTGAGGTGTGTACCGGTGAAGAAGCACAGCAATTCGGCTAAGTTTGCATCGTTCAAGGCGTGCGGAGCATTCCTTTTAGCCCTCGTGATGTTCGCGATTCCCTCGTTTGCCCGGCCGGCGGCAGACCCGCAGGCCTCGACCGCATCCATAGCCGGCAAGGTCACGGTTCGCACCATCGAAGGCTCAGTCAATAATCTTGCGGGGATCACGGTGAAATTGACCGGCCCAGCCCCCGAGACAACCTCCAGAACGGAATTGACAGATGCCGATGGACATTACGAATTCACTCATCTTGCTCCTGGATCTTACACGACTGAAGCGCGTCTGGAAGGCTTCGACCCATGGATCGCGAAGGTTGCTCTAAGTGCTGGTCAGGCTGCCGTGCTGGATGCTTCGCTGCAGATTAACACCATCAGCGAGCAGCTTGAGGTTAAGGCGGAAGCCACGGATATTGCTACCGAGAGCGTGAGCGCCACATCGACTGTCAGCGAAAAGCAATTGGATGCCCTGCCGCTTCGCACCCAGGAATTAGCTGAAGCCCTGTCATTCTCGCCCAGTGTAATTCGAACGCACGAAGGCAAGTTGAATTTCAATGGGCAGACCGAAAGCCAGGGCATGATGCTAGTGGACTCGGCTGAAAATGTGGACCCCGTAGCAGGCAGCTTCGCGATTCCCATTCCGTCCGGGGTCATTCAATCCATTCAGGTTTACAACACTCCGGATAGCGCCGAATTCGGCGGATTTTCCGGCGGCTTGACAAGGATCGAACTGAAATCTCCCCCGCAGGCATGGGCCTATAAGGTGATGGATTTCATTCCAGCCTTCAGGGCAAAACAGGGCAGCATCATCGGAATCGCAAATATGACCCCGCGGCTGGAATTCGGCGGCCCGATCGTTGCCAACAAATATACTTTTTTTGAAGATCTGACTTACGAATTCCGGAGGGATCCTGTACGCGGGCTGTCGTGGCCCTTTAACGAGACGTACAGGAGAAGCTTCATTTCCTTCACCCAATTTCAGGCCACTCTGTCGCCGCGGCACGTGATGAACGTCAACGTCAATTTCTTTCCGCAGAATCTTCAGTTCATCAATATCAATTCGCTGGTACCGCAATCCGCATCCGTGGACTATCGCAGGAGGGGAGTATCCGCCGGCGTCTCGGATTCCTACCAGTTTGAATCTGGCGTAATCCTCAACACGGTTGTTCGTTACACGCGTTTCGACAGCAGTACCTATGCCCAGGGACCTGCGGACATGGAAATTACTCCCGAGGGCTGGGGCGGGAATTTCTTCAATAACTGGGCCAGAAAAGCCAATCAATTTGAAGCTCTGCCGAGCCTGCAACTGCCGACGAAATCCTGGCTGGGACGCCACGACCTGAAATTCGGAACAGATGTTTTGTACCGGACGTACGGTGGCGACAGCGTGTCCCACCCTCTCCAGATTCGGGCGGAGGATGGCTCGCTCGTCGAACAAATCGATTTTCAAGGCGCAGGCTTGTTGAGAGCAACCAGCGAGGAAATTTCCGAATTCGCGGAGGACCACTGGACTCTGACCAGCAATTTTTCTATCAACTTCGGTGGGCGCGTAACCAGCCAGTCCATCGGCCGGAGTCTGGCCTTTGCGCCGCGTGGTGGTTTGGCGTATTCGCTGAGGGGCGGCAAGACCGTACTGCGTGCGGGCGCCGGCGTTCTTTACGGCCATGTGCCATTGCTCGCGGCGGGCTTCGCTGATAATCAGGAACGAGTCATCAGCATGTTCAATTGTTCGCCTCTGCCTGCGTGTCCGCCCATCACGCTGGTGAATCTTTATATCCCCAGGGGCGCAACTGCGAGTGCGCCCGGGCCGCAGGATCCCAGCAGCACTCCCCGCACGCTTACGTGGAATGCCGAAGCCGAAAGCGCGGTGAGCAGGACTATCAGCGTCAGGATCGGCTATCTTGATACCCGCACCAGGGATCTCTTTATCGTGGATCCGATGCTTCCCGCCAGCGGCACGATTGGCGTGCTGGCTCTCACTAATACGGGAACTTCGCAGTACCGCCAGGCGGAATTGACGGCCCACTATCGGCCCAGTGAACGCGCCGACGTAAATCTCACGTACGTCTGGAGCCGCGCCCGAGGCGACCTCAACGCACTCTCGGATACCTTTGTCCCGTTCCAGGCTCCGGTCATTCGCCCGAACGCTTACGGAATTTCGTCTTCGGACATTCCTCAGCGGGTGATTGCGGGAGCCCTCGTCCATCTTCCCTGGTGGAAGCTAATTGTGAGTCCTGTCGCGGACGTGCATTCGGGGTTCCCCTATTCGCCGCTCGATGTTTTACAGAATTATGCGGCTGTGCCAAATAGCGCACGCTTTCCGATGTATTTTTCGCTGGACGCCAAAATTTACCGGGACATCGTGCTGCATTTGCCGTTCCTGGATAGCGCCAAGGGGCGTAAGATCCGCGTCGGGGTCTTCTCTCTCAACGCCACAAACCATCAGAACTTCCATGACGTCTTCTACAATCGTGCTTCTCCTCTGTATGGGACCTTCGACGGCAACCAGCGACGCTTTACAGGCTTCGTGCTCGGCCTTGGTGAGTAATCAGCCCCAGAACCTGTTCGCCTCAGCCACCAGTGGAATCGCTCAACCGTTCAGAGTATTTTAGGGAGAGACATTCGGCCTGATGCGGCAATCGTCCGACCGGGAAACGCGGACGAAAAACCTCCTGGCCAATTGGTCGATGGAGATTGCGCATGCCAGGCCCCGAACGCAAGACAAAATGGGGGAATCCTCCCTGGAAAATTGATTTCTGCTCCAAGAAAATATCCATTCCCAAAGAAGTGGATTTTGCCGTAGTTGGCGGCGGGTTTTCGGGCCTGTCGGCCGCGGCATGGCTGCGGCGATTTGAGCCTTCAAAAAGTGTCGCTCTATTCGAAGCCAATCGCGTCGGGGCGGGCTCGAGTGGCCATACCGGCGGAATGACTTTGGCGGAAACCGCCGCCGGTGACATCCCCGGCCTGGGCGATGTCTTGGCAGGCCTCTCCGAAATCGTAAAAGAGCTGGCGCTGGATTGCGATTTGTCGCTTCCCGGCGCCTGGGAACTCGGTCGAGAGGATGGTTTACCGGATTCCCCGATCGCCTGGACAGATACCGGAGATCTGCGCGCGGTCAAGGAAGTTCCCGGAGGCACGCTTGATCCAGGAAAAATGGTGAGTGGCCTGGCATGCTGCGCAGATGCATCCGGGGCGCAGATCTTTGAGAATGCGACGGTAAGTAATATCGAATTCCAGGCGCCGCTGCGGTTAAACGTAAATGACAACGTGATACTGGCTCACAAGGTTTTACTGGCGACGAATGCGATGTCGCTTGAGCTGAGTGACTTGACCAAGCGTGCGCAACCAAAGTTTACGCTCGCTGTGGCGACCGAGCCTCTCAGCGAAGTGCAGCATGGAGCGCTGGGATTGGGGTCAGGGCGTCCTTTCTACACAATTGACTTCCCCTATTTGTGGGGCCGGCTTTTGAAGAACCGTGGAGTTATTTTCGGGAGCGGCTTGGTGCATTTGAACGATTGGCACGAGCTGGCCGATGTCGACATTTCGGCTGGGCAAGCCGCTGAATTGCTCGCCCAGCTGGAGAAACGTGTCCGCGGACTGCACCCGGTCCTGCACTCGGTCAAATTCACTCACCGGTGGGGCGGCCCCATCCTGATTCCGGAGCACTGGCGACCTGTATTCTCACTTCACCCCCGCAGTCCCCATGCCGTCGTCCTGGGAGGCTATAGTGGACACGGTGTGGCCTTATCCGTTTATCTGGGACGATGGGCAGCCGAAGTGATGCTAGAACGCAGAAAGCCTCTGGGTTGAGGGTTTAATTCCTTATTATCTGGTCGCGGAGCTACCAGGTATTGTAGGCCGTATTTTCAAACGGAGACATGGCATTGGACGATGAGTGGACATCCGTGATTCCGGAAGAAGATTGCTCGGGAGTGAGGAGAATATCCTCGGAGTCAACGTGCCAATCTTTCGAACGCGTTATGGGATCGATGGGAACCCCGCCAATATATTTTGAAGAAACGAGGTCATCGAGCGATGCGGGCGCCGCCTGTTTATCGAGCGTATATTGCTGGATGGCCTGCCGCATCGTATAGAGGTCCTGCTTAAGTACCGCTTCCCTGGACCGCTGCACGGACCTGTCATATCGCCCCGCGGCAATGGATGCCAGGATCATGATGATCGTCAGGACGATCATCAATTCCAGCAGGGAAAATCCCCCTGTGCGGCAGCCGCGACGATTCATACGCAGTCTTCGGGTCAATGAGGGAAGATCGAGCGGGTGCATCTATGTTCTACCAATCCCCATAATTTGTGCCGTCCATCGCAGTGTCCGTCGAGAGTGAGTACACGTCGAATACATTGTGCCCTCCCCAGCTATGGGAGTCGGGATCATCCTGCACTGCGCGCAGACCCCATTCCGCTTTTCCAGTCATCGGATCGACTGGAATCTTACGAAGAAATCGCACCTTCGTCGGGGTACTGGAAGTAGACGTCGTCGGACTGGATGCTGCCCCGACCTGCGCCGTGCTGCTGAAATTGGCCACGGTGGAGGCGCTGGTTCCAACTTGCGAAGTGCCGCCGACGCTGACTGTAACTCCCGTCATCAATGTTTCGAGATCGGGCGGATAACCTTGGCTGGCCACTTCGGTGCGAATCAAATTCTTGTCCGCAGCGTCCTTGTACCTGTCGATGGAGTCTCTCATCTCGCGCAGATCGCGCCGTAATTCAGCTTCTCTCTGACGTTTCACCGTAACTCGCGCGAGAGGCAGCGCGGCTGAAGACAGAACCATCAGAATTCCGCAGGCTATAATTAATTCAAGCAGGGTCATTCCCGCGTGAATGTTTCGCCGATTGCGCCGTCGTGAAAAATGTTGCCGCATAAAATCTCCGTGCGTTTACTGAACCCGGATGGCGGATTCGCCGGTGACCATCTGGATCGGCCGTTGTTGTGAATCTTTGGCGTTCACCTGGACGATGGAAAGCTGTGAATTGCCGGGCGCCACACCGCGCACGACCACGCCGACCAGCGTGCCCGAGCCACTTACACCGGGGGTATTCGGCATACGCGTCGCGGAAATGATCGCCTGACCGCGTTCCTTGTCCACGCGTTCGACGATGGCAATGTCTTGTGTCCCTCCCGAAAGAAATCCGCCCTGGCGCACGTCTTCGACGGAAATAACCGCCGGGTTGAATTGCAGAAGCATGGGGATGGAATACAAGTCCTGAACATTCTGTACGACGACTCCGATCGTCGCTGTCTCACCGGGCTTCAGAGCGATCGTTCCGGGATCGAATCGCAAAGTGGGGCTCTGCGTCGCCGGAGCCTGGCTGGGCGAAGCAGGCGCTACCGGTGTCTGATTTGGCAGGGCAGTTCCGGCGGGAGGCTGTGCCGGGTCAGGGATGCCTTGGGTCGCCTGTGCACGTGGAGCCAACACCACGTTCTCTAATCGGACTTCCGCATTCGCGTCGGTCCCTGACGCGATGCTGCGCAGATTCTCAGCGGTCATCGTGGGCAGGCGCACGATGTGCGGAATCAAAACGATCAGCACCTCATTCTCCTGATGATCGACGTTGTCGCTCGAAAAGAAATAACGGAAGAACGGCAGTTTCGCCAATACTGGCCAGCCGTTGATCGTATTGACGTCCGTTCGTTCGATCAGCCCGCCGAGAACGTTGACTTCGCCATCCTTCAGGCGCACATCGTGCTCGATACTGCGCTGGCTGATAATGGGTTGGTCGATCCCGCCGATGGATTGGTGCCCGGTGACCGACGATACGACTATGTTTACTTTCAAGCTGATTTCGTGGTCAGGATGAATGCGCGGCGTGACGTCCACATTCACGCCGACGTCCAGATACTGGAATTGAGTATTAACCAGGGGATTTACCAGACCGCCTGCTCCGCCACCGACGCCAACGCCCGCCTGAAAACTTCCGGTCGCAACCGGAACGCGATCGCCGACGCGAAGCTTGGCGGTTTGGCCATCAACGACGCGAATTTCCGGGTTGTCGATAATGTGCGTCGAGCTGTCGGTCATCAGGAAATTTGCTTGCGCGCCCGGCAACGTCAAGCTGTAGTCCGCGGTAGACAGGTGTTGCAATTGGTTGAGTGCAATTGAGGCGGCGGAGGCCGGTGTACTGCCCGTGGTTGTCGTCGTTGTGCTGGGTGGCGCAAAAGCGAGCGACGCGGAGGTTCCCGGCTGAATGCCAAGATTCTGGAGACGGTCGCGCCGCGCCTGCATGACCGAGACTTGAATCACGACTTCCGGTTTCGCCTTATCGATGTCCTCAATAATTTTTTGCGCCAGCAACACCCGGTCAGGAGTATCGCGGATCACGATTGCGTTCTGAGCGTTAATTTGCTGCACGCGCCTCAGGTCGAGCAGTTGACGAATGCTCGTAACTATTTCAGTCAGTTCCTGGGGCAGCACGGTATTGCGCAGATAAAAAGTTTTTACGATTTCTTCCTCGTAGTCTTTGCGTTTTTGCGCCTGGTCAGGGGCGACAAAAATAATATTCGAGGTTACCGGACGCCAGAATGCCTTGCTTTGCAGAGCCACGATGTTCAGCGCCTGCTCCAGAGTGACGTTTGTCAATTCGACGGAAATGCGCCGCGAAGTAAAATCAGCGTCGAAAATTACGGTCAGGCCCGCAAGCTTGCCCACCGCATCAAAGACGGCTTTTGCATCGTTGGTTGCCTTCATGTTAATTGGCGAGCGGGAGATAGGTTCCAGCTGCGGTGGTCCTGCCATCAGCCTGGGTTGGTCGTTTGGCGCCGAGGAGGCCTCGGAATCCTGCCCCGTGCCCTGCTTGGCAGCGAGCAGCTCCATGGTGGCTTTGACTTCCTGCGCAGCAACGGCGCTGGAAGGGTCAATCATCTGGGCTTTCCGGAATTCTCCAAGAGCCAGCTCCAGATTGGACTGCTCCCGCAACCGCCGCCCCTGGTCGACGTGCCATGTGGACGCCTCAAAGCGCGCCCTGGCGGCCTTCAGCTTGAATTCCGTGTTGTTCGGTTCAGCCCGCAGCGCTTTATTGTAGTTTTCCAGCGCAGTGTCGTAGTCGTTGAGGGACTCGGCTTTCGTTCCAGCCTTATATTGTTGATTGCCTTTGGAGCAGCCCGCCACGAGCACGGCTACCACGATCAGCACCAGTCCAGAGAAATACCGGGATGTCATCCGCGCTCCATGTTTTTCATTTAAACCGCTCCAGTCTAGCATTCACACATACGTCGGACAAGGCCGCGAGCTTGCTTCTGGTAACTAGCCGCAGCTAAGATAACACTCTGTGGCAAAACCGTCGAAAAAACAGGAGAAACCGGCCGAGCTGCTGGTCGCTCAAAACCGGGCTGCCTCATACAATTATCACCTCCTTGAGAAGCATGAGGCGGGAATGGTGTTGCTTGGGACGGAGGTGAAATCTTTGCGCGAAGGAAAAGCGAATCTGCGCGATGCCTACGCCGTAATTCGTGCCGGTGCCGTCTGGCTGCTCAACTGCCACATTGCCGAGTACCTTCCCGGCGGACCGTTTAACCATAAGCCTCTGCGTTCCAGGAAACTTTTATTGAAAAGTGAAGAGATCGAGAAGCTGGATCGTAAAACGGATCAGAAGGGACTTACCCTGGTGCCCCTGCGAATCTATTTTCGAGACGGCATCGCCAAATGTGAAATTGCACTGGGACAGGGGAAAAAGAAATGGGATCGCCGCCAGACGGAAAAAGATAAAGAAGCCAGGAAGGAAGTCGGCGAGGCCATGTCCAAGTATCGCCGCCGCTAGGTTGATTCGAACGCCGGCATTATGCTGATGAGCCCGATGCCCGCTGATCGGTCCAGAAATAATATCGATTTTCGCGCTGCCAACGGGCGGCGCCATTTTATTGGAAGAAAGGGAGACATGGAAATAAAAGTAGATACACGGCCTTTTGCAAAGATCGAAACCGATGCGCTGGTTACTTACGCGTTCGAACAGGAAAAAACGGTTGATAGCGGTGCAATGGCGCTGGACGCCGTAACGGGCGACGCAATTTCAAAACTCACGGCGAGCGGGGAACTGACCGGAAAGTTCCTGGAGGCGACCTTGCTTCACTATCCGCAAGGACTGGCCGCGCATCGTTTGCTGATCCTCGGGGCGGGGAAAAAAGAAAAATTCGGGACGGTCGAGGCTCGCCGGCTCGCGGGTGCCGCGGTTCGAACGCTGAAGGCCAAGCAAGTCAAAAGCCTCGCGTTTCTCGTGAGGGAGGGAGAACGCAGCGAAGAGATAGCTCAGGCCATTGTGGAAGGACTGATAGTGGCAAATTTCGATTCAGACAAATACAAGACCGACAAAAAGCCGGGGAATGAAATTATTTCCGCGGCGATTGCCGGCTGGGACGAATCCTCATGCGCGGATGCGGATCGCGGCATCGAGCGCGGGCGTCTGATCGGGGAATCCCAGAACTTCGCGCGGGAACTGGGTAATGAACCGGCCAACCTCATGACTCCGCGCATTCTGGCGTCCAGAGCGGAAGCAATGGCGCGCGAGGCGGGTCTCGCCGTGGATATTCTGGATGAGAAAAAGATTGAAGAACTCAAGATGGGCGCGCTGCTTTCCGTCGCGCAGGGAAGCGTCGAGCCTCCGCGGCTGATCGTGATCACGTATACGCCCGAAAAATTGAGGCCGAACGCTCCTGTGCTGGGCCTCGTCGGCAAGGCGATCACGTTTGATACCGGTGGAATTTCGATCAAGCCCGCGAACGATATGGAAAAAATGAAGTACGACATGTGCGGCGGCGCAGCTATGCTGGGCGCGATGCGGGCGATCGCGCGGCTTAAACCGTCCTGCAAAGTGATCGCAGTCGTGCCATCCAGCGAAAATATGCCCGGTGGCCGCGCGCAGAAACCCGGCGACGTTCAAATCGCGATGTCCGGGAAATCGATTGAAGTGATCAACACCGATGCGGAGGGCCGCTTGGTTCTGGCGGATGCGGTCACCTACGCGAAGCAGCTTGGCTGCACGCATCTGGTTGATGCCGCGACGCTCACCGGCGCGGTCGTTGTGGCGCTCTCCAACGTCAACGTCGGAGTATTTGGCACAGATCAGGCATTCACGGATCAGCTTCTGGCGAGTTCAAAAGTGGCCGGAGAAAAAATGTGGCCGCTCCCCATGGACGATGAGTATCGCGAAATGATTAAGAGCGGCATTGCGGACATTCAAAACGTGGGCACCGGCAAGGGCGGCGGTGCCACCGTGGGCGCGATGTTCATCAGGGAATTCGCGGGAGACACGCCGTGGATCCATCTCGATATCGCCGGGACAGCGTGGCAGGACGACGTAAAGCCGTGGGCGGCGAAAGGCGCGACAGGCGTCGGCGTGCGCACACTGGTGGATTTGGCAATGAAATTTGGCGCGGATGGCAATTCCGCAAAGCCCACAAAGTAGCGTAGACGCAGATAAAGATAGAAAAAAGTAACCACGGATGGACACGGATTGGCACAGATAAGAAAAACTCAAGAGCGCCTCAAGACGAAGTAATTTTCCTTTTTTTTGCTCTTGACGTTTTTATCTGTGTTTATCAGTGTCCATCCGTGGTTCCATCGCCTAGTCTTTTCTCCCCGATTTTGCGTTTGTGCTACGTGCCTACATTTTTTCTGGTGATTCGATTCCCAGAAGCTCAAGCGCGCTCACTAATTGCAGCTCCACCAGGCGGCTCAGCTGTAAAAAGAATATTTTTTTGGCCTCGTCCTCTTCGGTGAGGACGCGGTGGTGGTGGTAAAATAAATTGAATGATTGCGCGAGTTGAAATGCGTATTTCGCTATGAAAGCGGGTTCTTGCGCGCCGACCGCGGCTTCGATCTGCGTGCCCAGCGATCCCGCGTGCAGCACCATTTCCCATAGCGTATTTCCGTCAGGGGCCGCGAGTGAGCGCTCGGCCGCTTCCTGATTTACTTTTTCCAGTGAAGCACAATCGAAGTCCGGCTGCTGTTCGCGCAGCTTTCTAAAAATATTTCTCGCGCGTACGACCGCGTACTGGCAGTACGGCCCTGTTTCTCCTTCAAAACTCAGTGCATCCTTGAAATCGAAGGCAATAATCGCGGTGCGCGTGAATTTTAGAAGGAAATATCGCAGCGCGCCGATGGCAATGGTGTGCGCAATGGCCGTGCGTTCGTTATCCGGCGATGCGGGATGGCGCTGATCGACTTCGGCGCGCGCTGCGGCTTCCAGTCGATCAAGCAGATCATCGGCTTTGACGCCCAGACCTTTGCGTCCGCTAACTTCAACGTACGGCTTCCTGGCTTCTTCGTCACTCAAGGTATAGCCAAGCTCGGCGGCGCAACGCGGCGTAAGCGCGACGATTTCGTAGGAAAAGTGGATCGAGCGATCGGCTTGCTCGTTGAATCCAAGCGCGCGCAGGCCGGCTACAACGACGTTTTGCAGGTAGGCTTGCCTGGCATCAATTACGTTGTAAACGATGCTGGCGCGTCCGAACGCGGGCGCGCTAGCCGATCCGCCGCTTGAGACGGTGGACCAGAGCGTGTGGCCGTTCGCGTAGGTGTGAAATTTTTCGTACTGAAAATCGCGGCCCAGGAGTCCGAATTTCCAGAGCTGGTAGGCGATGTCTTTTCCAACATACGTGACAGTTCCATTGGAGCGAACGATAATTTTCGCGTCGTCATCTTCGCCGCTGGCGTCGGCAGCATCCGCGGCATCGTTCAGGCGCATGACCCAGCATCCGGCATTTTTTCCTGAAGTCGCGAGGTGGATCGCATTTGTTTGCTTCAAATGCTCGAATGCCGCGTCCCAGAATTTCAGGTGCAGGATTTCGCTTTCGCGCGGGAGTAAATCGTATTCGATGCCCAGGCGCTCCATGGTCCGCAGATGGCATCGAACAACCGCCGGAGCGACTGCTGCAGCCATTTCCGCGGGCGCTCCACGGTCTTCTTCAATGGATTTAAGAGTTTCACCGCGCAGCGCAAGACGTGTTTTATCTTCTTCGTAGAAATGCGTAACGCTCGCGTACAAGTCCCAGCAGAAATAATCGAATTTCGGCTGCGCGGCCAGAGCGCGCACTTCTTCGGGCGATTTCTTCGCGATATGGATGAACCCGATCACGACGTCGGCAACCTGCACTCCGGTGTTGTCGATATAATTTTGAATCTCGACGCGTTGCCCGGCGCGGCGAAGCAGGCGCACCAGCGTATCGCCCAGAGCCGCGTTGCGCAGATGGCCGATGTGCGCTGCCTTGTTCGGATTGATATTGGTGTGTTCCACGATGCATTTGGGCGCATCCGGACGCGCGACCGGTGGAGCGGCCGCCGCGCCTGCTACTGCGGCCGCTAGAAACGCGGCGCGCGAAAAAAAGAAATTGACGTAACCTGCGCCGGCGACTTCCACTCGCGCAACGCCATCGATTGCAGGCAGATCCACGGCAATCTCGTGCGCGATTTGTCGCGGCGCGCGTTTCAGGCGCTTGGCCAGCTCGAAACATACCGGCGTAGCAACTTCCCCCATTTCGATGCGGGGAGGGCGCTCGGTGACGAAAGTTACATCCTGGCTGTATCGCTCGCGGATATGCTTCGTCAGGGCGGCGCGAATGCGGGTTTCAAGAACGTGATACACATGGCTCCAATCTGCAAAAGAGAAATAGCGATTATAGGGTGCGGGCTCCACTTGGAGCCAGCCGGAAAAAAGACGGGTTCCACTTTTACGCTGAACGCTTCGAGTGAATCGTGGAGCCAGCCGGAAAAGCGGCACGGTGCACGAAGAATGTTGACGGACGGCGTTGCGTCGTCAACAATGCAGGCATCATGAAAATTACAAATTCGGGGAAAACCACGAATTCGGGCAAAGTTTTGGACGGGCGGCTGGCCGTGCTCGGCGCCGGAAAAATCGGCGGGATTCTGCTGCGCGCATTTCTGGAGCAGAAACTCGTGCAGCCCAGGCGCGTGCACGCCACAGTGCGGCACGCGGAAAAGGCGCGCGCCTTAGCCAAGGAATTGGGAATTGAAGTCTCCACCGATAACCGCGCGGCGGTGCGCGATGCGGATATCGTGCTGCTCGCGGTGAAGCCCCAGGCCGTGCGCGAAGTGCTGGAGGAAATTAAGCCTGAGATGAAGCCGGGCAAGCTGATCGTTTCTGTCGTTGCTTCCGTTTCCACGCAGCTGATGGAGAAATATCTTGGACTCGACGCCCCGGTAGTGCGCGCCATGCCGAATACGCCTTGCGCGATCGGCTGCGGGATGACGGGTTTGGCAAAAGGCATTCACGCAGGGAAGGAACACCTGGAAATCGCGCAGACGATGTTTGAAGCCGTGGGACGCGCGGTGGTCGTGGACGAAAAACAAATTGACGCGGTAACCGGGCTTTCCGCCAGCGGAACCGCGTTCATCTATATCATTCTGGAATCGCTCGCCGAAGGAGGAGTGAAAGTTGGGCTCCCCCGGGACATCTCGACGTTGCTTGCAGCGCAAACCATGATGGGCGCTGCCCGCATGGTGCTCGACACTGGCGATCACCCCGCGCTGTTGAAGGATGCCGTGACAACACCCGCGGGATCCACGATGGACGGAATCCTCGAGCTGGAGGATGGAAAAGTGCGTGTCACGCTGATTAAAGCAGTGATGAAGGCCACACAGCGTGCCAAAGAATTGATTCTCGAATCCTAAGGTGGTCAGTCGCGCAGTTCCACGGCAGAGTCAATTTGTGGCGGCGCTCAAATATTGCATTGCGTTTGTTTTCAGAGGGTCCTTCGGGGATTCGGTGCCCTGCCCAGCAGGGATTCCACGGCTCGAAGGAGTCTTCCGGGGTCGGCTTTTGATATCACCTCGCGCACACCCGCGTTCCTGGCCTCAAGATCAACGTACTCGGATTTGTAAATCGTATTTATCAAGATGGGAGTCCGGGGTAGTGACTTGGCAATTCTTGCAGAGGCACTAAGTCCATCCAGGACAGGCATTTGCAGATCGATAATGGCCAGGTCAGGTTTTGAGTCCATAGCCATTTGCACCGCTTCCGCGCCGTTAGACGCTTCGGCGCAGACCTTCCAAAGTCTTGAATGGGACTCGAGAACTTTCTTGAGAAGGGATCGCACGGACGAGGAATCATCCGCGATCAATATTCGCGCTGGCATCTGAACCGATAGGCTAGTCATTAATCAAGCCGTACTTCCTCAGGAGTTGCATATGTAGGGTAGCCTACCGTATGGGAAAGGAAATACTGTGTTTACGGTATAAAACCCTTATAGCAATCCGGTTAGTATTGATATCGCTCAGCGTTCAGGCGCGACCACCGCGAGGGGCTGAGTCATTATTGGTGTCCGGTTCTAATACGTATAGAACCTAGGGGGAATCCTATGGCACTGAAAGACTTGGGTCTCGTGCAAGCGGGTGAAAGAACCAACATAGAGGGAAAAGCAGTCACCAACAGAATTTTATTGAGCATTCCCGACGACGAATACACGGCCATCAGGCCCCATTTAGAATACCTCGCTCTGGAACGGCATAACTCGCTTCATGAACCGAATGAAACGCCGCGATTCGTTTATTTTCCGAACACGGGCCTGCTCTCCCTGGTTGTCGTCACAACCGATGGAAGGACAGTCGAGGCAGGCATTGTTGGAAAAGAGGGAATTGCAGGGTTGACATCGGCGGTCGGTTTGACGAGGAACCCGCTTCGCGAGGTCGTCCAGATCGCGGGAGATGGATTTAAAATAGGAAGTGTTGCGCTACAGAATGCGCTGAGCTCTACTCAACAGCTGCAGACAATATTGAGCCGCTATGCGGTGCTCCACGGCCTGCAGGTTTCGCAAACGGCAGCATGCAACCGTCTGCACGGCGCCGCGCAACGTCTGGCACGGTGGTTGTTGATGACTCAGGATCGAGTGGATGCTGCGATACTTGAAATTACGCACGATTTTCTCGCTACGATGCTTGGAACCGACCGGCCGACCATTACCGTGGCGGCATCTCATCTCCAGAGCAAACAATTGATCGAATATTCTCGAGGCGCGGTGAAGATACTCAACCGTAAGAAGTTAGAAAGTTTCGCGTGTGAGTGCTACGGCGTCGTGCAGCAGTTTAATGGCGAGCTGGGTTTGAAATAATGTTTCATCTCACCGTTCGGCGTCCTACAGACAGACATATCACAAAACGGCTAGAGTCTCGCTTTCCGCCAAAACAGAATGCGACGACTACAGGCTCCAGCAAGTCCAATTGGACGAACGAATTTAGCGGGTAGACCAGTACGCAATAGTCTCCTTCTTTCCATGCCCGAGCCAGAATTCCTGTTAATCCGGCCTCATTTGGAATATCTAACCCTGCCGCACTTGCGCGTACTTCACGAGCCAAACGAAACTTTGCAGTCCGCATACTTCCTGAACTCGGGACTCATATCCTTGATGATTGAAACGAGGGAAGGAAAAACTGTTGAAGTAGCCATCGTGGGAAATGAGGGTATCGCCGGGCTGGAGTTGGCGGTCGGATTAACCAGAAGCCCGCTGCGCGAGGTGGTGCAGATCGCGGGAGAGGGATTCAGCATTAAAGCCTGGGCACTGGAAAGCGCGTTGCATACCAGTCCCTATCTCAGAAAAACATTAAGCCAATATACTGTTCTTCAGAGCTTGCAGGTTGCGCAGACTGCCGCCTGTAACCGCCTTCACAATGTGGAGCAGCGCTTTGCGCGGTGGCTTTTGACGCTTCAGGCCAAATCGGATTCAGATTCTTTGGTCATCACGCATGATTTTCTTGCCGCGATGCTGGGGACAGACAGGCCCAGCGTCAGCGTGGCAGCCGGCAATTTTCAGAGGAAGCACGTGATCGAATACCAGCGAGGCGCGGTGAAAATTCTTAATCGCAAGAAATTGGAAAAACTGGCCTGCGAATGCTATGAGGTAATCCAAGGGTTGAATGGCAAGCTTGATCCGACATGGACATCGAAATAAAGCCGCATCCTACCCACTAACTTCGGGTACTGAACCCAACTGGTCAGTCCTGAACCGTGACTTAAAAATTGACCACCAGCCCAGTGACTATTTGAAAGCTTCTCTGACTTGTTGAAAAAAAGCGTGACCCGATCCAGTCAACTTCCGCTCTGAACGAAGTGCGGGGATTAAGACGAAAATCCACGCCGCCCCCTCCCACTACCGCCAGTGCATTGTTCGTTCCCAGAACTCCGGCCGTTTGGCCGAAGCGGAAATGTTCGATCCCAATGTTAGCGTGAATCCACGGCTCGAACCGGCTATGACCGCGCAATGCCA
>JAOAPW010000167.1 GCA_025463105.1 Candidatus Acidiferrum typicum
GGAGGCATATAACTTGCTACCAGTCGGAACATTCGTCCCGTCATAAGTTCGGGAGGCCAGGTCGAGAATGCGATGATCCCGCCGGGCTTCAATACCCGCAGCATCTCGGCTATGGCTAAACTGGGCCTGGGTGCGAAGATGTGGCCGAACTGACTTAGGACCACATCGAACGAACCATCGCCAAACGGCAACTGCTCAACGTCTCCTTCTCGCCAGTCGACCTCCACTCCGGCGACTTTGGAGTTTTCACGGGCCTTTTCTAGAAGTTCGGGGGTCAGGTCGAGGCCGCTCGTTTTAGCGCCCAGTCGGGCTGCGGTGATTGCCACCACGCCTGTGCCGCAGGCTACGTCAAGAACCCGCTGATCGGCTTGCACACCTGCAAACTTCACAAGTCGCGCGGCTGCGGGGGTAGTGAGCATCGCGAGTGGAGCGAAGTGCGCCCAACCTTGCTTCTGTGCAGCCTTAAATGCCTCGAACGAATCCACATTTTCCTCGGTGCGGCGCCCGGTTGCGTCAGGACGCTGGCGCCGCGAACTACGGCGCTCAGGCTATCACCGAACTGGACTATTTTCCTAGCGTAGAGAAACGGTTGCTTGCGGAGTATGGTACGAAAAGGGTAGAGAATATAGTTCTAGGCGAGGGAGTAGCATGAACAGGCTGCCGGCAATCTTTTTCGGGCATGGAAATCCGATGAACGCCTTGATCGTGAATGAATACACGCAAGGATGGAAACAGATTGGCGAGCGCGTCGAGCGGCCCAAAGCGATTCTGAGTATTTCCGCGCACTGGTTCGTACCGGAAACGGGAGTCACGATCGCCACTGCGCAAGGTCTCCGCGCGTAACACTCGTGAACCAGTTGACGGCTTTCTGAAAACGAAGGGAGTCAAGTCACATGGCGAAGGCGAAGGAGTTCACAGTAACGATTGAAGACAAACCAGGCGCCCTGGGGAAATGCTTCCTCGCAATGGCGGAGCGTGGAGTGAACATCCTGGCTTTTCAATCGTATGTAGAGGAGGGTGAGAGCCTGGCCCGATTTCTGGCGGATGATACGGCCAGCGCCAAGGCTGTGCTGGGTAGCCTGCACATGATCTTCGAGGAGTCGGAAGTCGCCGTCGTCAGGCTGGCGCACCGTCCTGGTGAGTTGGGCCGCGCAGCCTCGCGGTTAGGCGAAAAGCAAATCAACATCGACTATACATACTGCGGACTGGAACCGGTCTCGATGCAGGGGTTGCTGGTCTTCGGCGTTGATAACTTGACGAAGGCCGCGACTCTGCTGGATGAGCTGGCCGCCGAAGTTGCGTAAGAAGTTGCGTAAATCGAGAATCTGAAATTGTCGGAACTGTTCAAATCAGATAAGCGTCGTGTATGCTTTGCGCATAAAAATGGACAAAACGAAATTCCGGCTGCTATTAGCGCGCTAACCAAAAAATAGAAAGAGGACACGAAATGCGACTTCGATTTATCCTGGTTGCCATTCTGGCTTTCGCTGCAATTGCCACCGCGCAGACCCCCATCCCTGCTGATCTTCATCTGCGAGGCGACCGATTCAAACCGCTCACCGCCAGCGAACTTACGCCGGAACAAAAGATTCTGGTGGAGCACTTGTTGTCGAGCGAGCGAGGCTCCGTAAACGGTCCCTTCAACGTTCTGCTGCGCAGCCCGGAGATGGGCGACCTGGCGCAAAAGTTGGGAGCCTACATTCGATTCCACACAACGGTGCCAACCAAATTGAATGAGTTCGCAATCCTGATCACAGCGCGCGCCTTGAACGTGCAATACGAATGGGCCGCGCATCACAAATACGCCCTCCAGGCGGGTCTGAGCCCTGCGGTGATCGATGCAGTAGCAGTAGGCAAGCGGCCGCACTCCATGCAGCCGGACGAGGAAGTCGTCTATAACTTCACCACGGAATTGGTGAATACCAAACAGGTGAGCGATTCCACCTACCGCGCCGCTGTTGACAAGTTTGGGGAGCACACCGTGGTCGATCTTATCGGGGTAATCGGCTACTACCACTTCGTCTCCATGCTTTTGAATGTGGATCGCTACCCGCTGCCGGAAGGCGCCCAGCCGGAACTAAAGCCGCTTCATTAGTCCGATCCGTAAGGAGCAATCGCGCTCGCGTTCGGCACGCATGACCACATTCCGCAAGCGCCAGACGCGCACGAACCTTTCGGTAGCCCCACAATCACAGACCTTTTTCACAGCGCTCCATTTTCACGCGCTGTATATGCGAGCGACCCAAATGGCATAATAAGCCGCCACTCAGGAGAGCAATGTGCCCGCTGAAAAAGTCGTTTTAATTACAGGCTGCAGCAGTGGTTTCGGCCGCGTGACGGCTGAAACGCTTGCGCGAAAGAACTGTCGCGTGTTTGCAGGCATGCGTGACATCAAGGGCCGCAATGCTTCAAATTCTCGCGAGGTTCAAGCGCTTGCGGAAAAAGATTCTCTGCCGCTAAGCCCGATTGAACTCGAAGTGAACGACGATGCTTCCGTGGACCGCGCCGTGGCGGAAGTAATTCGCGCAGCCGGACACATCGACGTGCTGGTCAACAACGCAGGGCTTACGATTCGAGGGCTTGCCGAAGCCGTGACCCTCGAACAGGTCCGGCGAATCTTCGAGACCAACGTCTTTGCCGTCCAGAGGATGAACCGGGCCGTACTGCCGCACATGCGCAAACGCGGCAGCGGATTGCTGATTCACATCAGCAGCCAGGCCGGGCGCGTGGTTCTTCCCGGCCTCGGCATGTACGGCGCGAGCAAGGCTGCTCTCGAAGCACTGGTCGAAAGCTATCACTATGAATTAGCCGGCGAGGGCATTGATTGCGTGTTGGTGCAGCCGGGCGCCTACGCGACAGCGATCGGCCAGAATGCCGACAAAGCTGCTGACGAGCTGAGAGAAGAGAGTTACGGTTCTGGCAGCGAAATTCCCAAAACGCTCGTAGCGAATCTTGGCAAACGAAGAGACCCACAGGAGGTTGCCGATGCGGTTTCGCGATTAATCCAGAGTCCCGCGGGGAAGCGTCCCCTCCGCACGGACGTGGGAGTCACCGGTGATTTCGTGGCGAGGCTTAATAAATTCACCGACGAGATCCAGAAGGAAGTTCTTAAAGTGTTTGGCCTCTTGCCGCTGACAAAATTTCGATCGCGCGCAGAGTCGCAAAAGTAAGTCTAACTCGAATAATTTTCGTGGAGCTGCGGAAGTTTGCTTACGTCCTGGATTGAGTTGTGTCAGACATCGCGTATTGCGGAGCAATTTGAGATTGTTCTCTGACCGAAGACTCAAACTCTTCTTCTAACGAAGCCTCGCGTTTTTGTGGATTGAAGCCGGTGTAGACCGCAGTGGCAATCGAAATCATGTAGAAGAAGATTGTTGCGTTCATGAGGGAATGGTACCCAATGCCGCCTCCTTTTGTATTGAAATCGATAAAATTCGTGCCGAAAAGGTCGAGACCTCGTGCGAACAGAGCCAGGGCAGCGGACAGACTACCCAGCCAGTAGCTCCCTACTGTGACGTATTTCCCCATTGTGTCCTCCGCGACGCAATTTGATTTAGAAACTAAAATA
>JAOAPW010000172.1 GCA_025463105.1 Candidatus Acidiferrum typicum
GAAGT
The DNA here is from genome assembly GCA_025463105.1 of Candidatus Acidiferrum typicum. Classification (GTDB taxonomy): domain Bacteria; phylum Acidobacteriota; class Terriglobia; order Acidiferrales; family UBA7541; genus Palsa-360. Next base: position 6 of record JAOAPW010000172.1, read on the forward strand.
TTATTTATACCACGGAATGAACCCCCGATTTCCCAATCAGTTGCACATCCGGTGTTGTTCTTTTGGTACTCACTAATCTAAGAAATCAGAGGTCAACCGGTGCAAGGTAAGAGTTTCGGCGCTAATCCTCCGACATTGGAACGGGAACGCAAACCTTGCAATCGCGGCAGAAAGAATGGTTCATCGTGTGAGCAACGATGACAAAGAAGCTGCCACACATGGTGATCCCCGTTTCCCAGACGTGAGTCAGCGAATCCCCAAAAAACACAGCGCCAACAATGATCGCCATACCCGTGATCATGGGAAGCAGAACGATAGGACGGCGATGCCGCTTCAGCGCTGAGCGGAACGCGATGGCTCCCACGCTGATCACAGCCAGCGCAATCACCCGGTGGACCTTTTCGCTTCCGGGTATCGAATGCGCAAACACCGGGAGGAATGCGATAACCAACGGAGTCAATAGGCAGTGGATGGCGCAGGCTAGAGAAACCCCGATGCCCACGTAGTCAAAATTTCTGGCTGAGACGTTCTCGGATTCCAAAGTGATGCTCCTTCAGTGAGTGGAATCGGACATCTTATATACAAGTCATTTATCTGTCACTTTCATGGATTAGCGAAGCTGCAAAATGGCGATGAGCTTTTGACATTTGCCTATATACCCACCCCCAGTATATTCTTTCCTAGATATTGCACACACCGTTCGTGACAAGAAGAAACTCTTGAACCGCGTACGCAGACTTCGGGGACAGATTGAAGCCGTGGAGCGACTGCTCGAATCCGAAGTGGAATGCTCTGACGTTCTTCAGCAGATCGCTGCTTGCCGTGGTTCTATCAATGGGTTGATGGCCGAGGTATTGGAGGGGCATATCCGATGTCATATCGCGGAGCCCAAACAAAAGCCCCGGGCCAAAGCGGTAGAAGAATTGATCGGAATCACCAGGTCATACCTGAAATAGCAGAATCGAGAAACGTCATGGCGAACGAGTTGACAGTAGACGCGGAGAGCGTGAAACACGAACAGCCAGTTCCCGAAGCGCACGAGCAAGAGTTGCACGACCACGGATTTGAATGGGATGAAGCCATTCGCATCGGCTTGGTCGCGCTGGCCGCAGGGTTGGTTTGGTTCCGGGTCTGGGAGCCATTCGCGAATATCAGCGTCATTGGTGTTGCCGGAACCCTAATCGGTATTTATCCGATCTTGAAAGAGGCTGCCGAGAATGTGATGGAGCGCCGGATGACCATGGAGCTCTCCATGACCATCGCGATTCTCGCCGCAGTAGCCATCGGACAATTCTTTACCGCGCTGGTCATCGTTCTGTTTGTGCTTGTTGCCGAGGTCTTGGAAGGCTTGACGGTGCGCCGCGGCAGGACGGCGATCAAGCAGCTTTTGGATTTTCTGCCGCGCGAAGTCACGGTACGCAGAAGCGGCGCAACGGTACGTACTTCTGCTGAGACCATCCTTGCCGGAGAAATCGTTGAGGTGAATCCGGGCGGAAGGATACCAGTGGATGGGATCGTGACCGGCGGCAACTCTTTTGTTGACCAGTCCACCATCACCGGCGAATCGATGCCGGTTGAAAAGATCGCAGGTGCGCAAGTTTACGCAGGCACAATGAATCAATCAGGCGCCCTGCAGATCCGCGTAACCGGAATCGGACGAGATACGGCTTTCGGCCGCATTGTGCAAGCAGTAGAGCAGGCTGAGCGCTCTCGCGCGCCCATTCAGAAAACCGCGGACAGGCTTGCCGGTTATCTAGTGTGGTTTGCGCTCGGCTGCGCCGTGCTCACTTTTGTTGTCACTCGAAATCTGACCTCCACCATTTCTGTAATCATTGTCGCGGGTGCTTGCGGTATTGCCGCAGGTACGCCGCTGGCTATCCTGGGCGGCATAGGGCGTGCGGCGCGCCAAGGAGCGATCATCAAGGGTGGGCTTTACCTCGAAGCGCTGAGTTCCGTGGAGACGGTGGTCTTCGATAAAACCGGCACGCTCACAATCGGCGATCCTGAAGTTGCAGCAGTGGTCCCTGCCGATGGTCGGACCGAAAAGGAAGTTCTGACCTTTGCTGCCATTGCCGAGCGACGTTCGGAACACCCTTTGGCTAAGGCTATCTTGAAACGTGCCATCGCCGGCAACATTGCGATCGATGAACCGGAGCAGTTCCAATATCTTCCCGGACGAGGCATCACTTGCTCGAACAGCCACGGACAGATCATTGCCGGTAATCGGGGATTTCTGGAAGAACATGGGATCGCACTGAATGGCGTTTCCTCAAATGGGACCGGGTCAGAGGTTTACCTGGCGGCGGATGGGGCGTACGTGGGTTCCATCTTGATCGCCGACCGGCTCCGTCCGGAAGCGAAGGATGCGGTCGCGGCATTACACAAGATGGGCTTGCGCACGGCACTGCTGACGGGAGATAGCAGCCAGATTGCCGATGCGGTGGCCAAAGAGGTAGGAATCGACACCGTCTATGCAGAGGTGCTTCCCCACGAAAAACAAAAGATCATTCGAGATCTGCGGAACAAGGGTGAGCGTGTGGCCATGGTAGGCGACGGCATCAATGACGCACCTGCACTGATGGAAGCTACCGTGGGAATCGCCATGGGCTCTGGAACAGATGTCGCCCGTGAAAGCGCCAATATCATGCTGATCGGCAACGACCTGCTGCGCCTTGTGGAGACAGTCCAGATTGCACGCCGATGCAATCGCGTGATCATGCAGAACTTTACCGGCACCTTAGCTGTAGACGCCGTCGGAGTCGCGCTTGCGGCATTTGGCCTGCTAAATCCATTGTTTGCTGCCTTCATTCACGTCTCATCGGAACTCGCGTTCATACTGAACTCCGCACGATTGCTGCCTGCTGCCAAGAAAATTGGGCAATAAACTCTACTGGTCCCTCCTAAATGTACTAAGGTGGAACTCCTCTTGCTTTGTATCGTGAAGCACTTTAATATAGTGAGGCTCGCTACTTTGCCGCGAGTTCGTGGTAGGTTAAAGAGTTTGAGGAGATCTCGTTGCGCACGTCTGTAACCAATGGGTTGAGCCACAAGGAGCAAGAGGTCTATGACCTGCTCGATCCCCAGCGCCTGCCTCATCACATCGCCATCATCATGGACGGTAACGGACGCTGGGCCAAGCGCCGTCATCTACCCCGAATCGCCGGACACAAACGCGGAGTGGAAGCCGTTCGAGGAACTGTGGAAACCGCCTCGCGCGTGGGCATTCCCTGGCTGACGCTGTACGCCTTTTCCGTGGAAAACTGGAAGCGCCGTCCCAAGACTGAAGTCTCTTTCCTAATGCGACTTTTGGTGACCTATCTAAAGCGAGAACTCTCCACGTTCAACGACAACAACATCCGGCTTGAGTACATTGGCAGACGGCTCGAGCTCCCCGACGAAGTACAAGAAACAATGCAGTGGGCGCAGGATGCGACGGCAAAGAACACCGGCACGGTGCTGACGCTTGCCCTGAATTACGGCGCGCGCTCGGAACTCGCCGACGCGTTCAACTCTATAGTCGACGCGGCCGCCAAGAACGGCGGGCTCGAACACCTGCGCAAGCAACTGATCGACGAAGAGACCATCGGTAAGCACCTCTACACATCGCATCTGCCGGATCCCGACCTGGTCATCCGCACCAGTGGCGAGATGCGATTGAGCAACTTCCTGCTCTGGCAGTTGGCCTACTCGGAAATTTATGTCACTGAGACTTTGTGGCCGGATTTCAGCGGTAAGCACCTGCTGGAGGCCATCGCAGACTTTCAAAAGCGGGAACGCCGATTCGGCGGACTCGCCGAACACTCCGCATAGCAGCCCATCCAGCTTCGCTGAACTCCGATGTAGGATGTAGCATCCCATTACCCGCAATAGACACTTGGGAGCAATTACGATGAAACGCATCCTCACAGCTGTGGTCCTGATTCCATTGGTGCTGCTGCTTTTATTCAAAGCACCACCTTGGTTGCTGCCGCTAGTACTGGCAGTTATAGCGCTGGCGGCAACACACGAATACTTCAACATCGTTGAAGGGCACGGGATAAAGCCATTCCGTGCATTGACAATGGTGTTGATTGCTTTCCTCTTCCTTCCCG
>JAOAPW010000180.1 GCA_025463105.1 Candidatus Acidiferrum typicum
CGCTGCTTGCGGCGAATTCGATTGCGTATCCCAGCGAGTCCGGCGGGGCGGCCGCTTGAGTAAGCTTTGATGAAACGCTAAAAAAGCTTGGCATCGATGAGCAATTGCAGCCCAAAATTAAGCCCGCACAAGGCGGAGCGGGAGCGATGGCGATGGCAGCCAAGGGCGAGGTCGAGATCGGCTTGACCTTCCTAAGCGAAAAGGGAGATCAGGGGATCGATATTGTTGGACCCCTGCCGGCGGAGATTTCGCCTCCGACGGTTTTGGTGGGTTTTGTTTCCACCCACGCGAAAGACCCTGCCGCGGCCAAGGCGCTCCTGGATTATTTGTCGTCGTCCGAGGCAGCGGCCGTCTACAAAGCGCAAGGGATGCAACCGGGTCGCTGAGAGGCACGCTTTCCGGCGAGGTAGCCCGGGAACGCCAATCTCCCGATTGGCGTCTGGCAACCCGCCAATCGGGAGATTGGCGTTCCCGGGAGTAACCCGTGCGGCGGCACGCGCGAAAATTCAGTTCTGGCCTGCGGAGTTGGCATTTGCTAAAATAGCCGTCGAAGGGCTGTATCCTGAATTCAGGGAGCGGCACCGGAGGTTGTTATGAGTGTCATTCCGTCTGCCGGCAACGGGAAGGTCACCGTGCCGAGCATCCTCGAACGAAAATCAAGCATTTCGTCACAGAAAAACTCTCCCGGAAAGATTACGTGTCTCACGGCGTACGATTATCCGACTGCACGGTTACTGGATGAAGCAGGCGTGGATGTCCTGCTGGTCGGCGATTCGCTGGCGATGGTTGTGCTCGGATATGAGAGCACCTTGCCGGTCACGATTGAAGAGATGCTGCATCACACGCGCGCCGTACGGCGAGGAACGCGCCGCGCGTTGCTCGTATCGGACATGCCTTATGGAAGTTACCACGATGATCCCGCGGCAGCTGTGCGCAACGCGATTCGTTTCGTTAAGGAAGCGGGCGCGGAAGCTGTAAAGGTCGAAGGCGGTGAGCGGCGCATGGAACTGATCTCGCGTCTGGTCGAAGCGGAAATCCCCGTGATGGGACACATCGGCCTGACTCCGCAATCGGTCAACGCGTTTGGCGGATTCCGCGTGCAAGGCAAGACCGAGGAAGCGGGCGACCAGCTTTTGCGCGATGCGCGCGCCGTGGAAGCTGCAGGCGCGTTTGCCATCGTTCTGGAATCGATTCCGCGGGAACTCGGCGCGCGAATCACATCCGAACTGCGGATTCCCACGATCGGCATTGGCGCCGGGCCCGATTGCGATGGACAGGTGCTGGTGGTTCACGATTTGCTCGGTCTGAGCTTCGGCCACAAACCGAAATTCACGCGCCGCTACGCTGACGTTGGAGAGATTATTTCCCGCGCGGCAGCCGAGTATTGCCGCGACGTTCAGCAGGGAAGCTTCCCGTCGGATGAGGAGTCCTATCATTTATCCGTGGAACATCGCGACGCGTCTGTAGCAAAGCGCAGTTAGTTTGTAACCGAGCCTGATGGACGAGAGACTTTGCTCGCAATTCAGCGGCTCAAGAGCCTGTGTGACAACAATGAGTGACCGACATGTGTCGCACCTACGGTGCTCAGAATTCTTTTGCTACCCGTCCCAGCCCTCACGGGCTGGGCTACGTTGTGGCGCGCCTCTGGCGCTCCGGCTCCGTTGTCGTCGATCTGAAAGCTTTTTTACCGTAATTCGCAACTTGTGATTGGCAATTCGTGGTTGGGAGTTTTTGATTTGTTAGTTGCAACGCAGCTCGGGAGGCGCGGAAGACTGTAGCCCAGTGCAGAAGCACTGGGTGCGGAACGTAGTAAGAGGCCAAGCGCCGTAGGTGCGGCAGATACCTACCATCGCTGGAGATACGACCAACTGAGTTTGTCTGGTGGTCACACAGACGCGAAACTGCTTCTTGTGTATGATTGCGGAGGCCGCGGCTGAAGCCGCGACCCACAAAATTCTTGATCGCGCGGTTTAAGCATTTTTTCACGGAGGAACTCGATGGTCACACTGGAATTGCTTCGTCTGTTGTTCCAATACAATCAGTGGGCTGACCGGCGGATGGTCGACGCTTGCTCCGCACTCACTAACGAACAATTCACGCGCGATCTGGGTTCGAGTTTCCGGTCGGTGCGCGACACACTCGTGCATCTTTACGGTGCGGAATGGGTATGGAATGAACGAATCGAGGGCCGCTCACCCACCAGTCTTGTCGCTGGCACCGGATTTCCGGACCTTGCGTCAGTGCGCACGAAGCTGGAAGAGATGGACACCTTTTATATTGATTATGTGTCGCGCCTAACGCCGCAGGATTTGGAACGCGTGATTCACTATAAGAGTTTCGCGGGCGACGAATTTTCCAACCCGCTCTGGCAGACGTTGCATCAACTTACGAATCACGCGAGCTATCACCGGGGGCAGATCATCACGCTGCTGCGGCAATTGGGCGCAAAGCCGGTTACCACCGATTTAATTGCGTTCTATCGGGAGCGCGCCGCGGCCGCGCGCGCCTGAATCCCG
>JAOAPW010000321.1 GCA_025463105.1 Candidatus Acidiferrum typicum
GTCGGCAACAAGAGGATAAGCCGATAGGCCCAATTACCGCTAACAGCATACGTAAAGACATACGTCCCTGCGAAAACAGAGAACATCTCCACGAACCTCGAATTTCGAATAGAACTATCGAGTTCCCGCGGATTCCTCCATGCGGTGGTGATTGCAAGCGCACCTGCGAGCCAACATTCCACGACAACGATCCAGCCCCGTCCGATCAGGAATCCCCGCTGAAAAGTCAGGGCGAGAAATTCCTGCTGCAAAGAAAGGACGCCATAAGACATGAACGACCCTATTGGCGTACCCTTCCGAATCAAGATGAGGTCGTGCCATTGCAACAGGACCAGTAAAATGACGAGTCCTGTCAGCAGCGCCGCCAACATTCGCTCCTTCCTGGGGCGGCGTATTGCATCCACCATCATGGCAGCGATTGGGAAAATTTTAAGTAACCCTGCTGCGGCGAAAAGTCCTGACTTAAAGTATTTGTTTGTGACAATGCAAGCGAGAAAGATGAGCGAGAACACGAACAAGTCGTTGTTCCCACGTTCCATTCCATGCAATGGGGCTATGGACAAACTCGCAAGAAGGATGATCACTGCATCCATGGCGCGTTCCGCTCGGACAATAAGAACGGACATGCACGTCAAGTAGAATACGCAGAATATGAGAGCCACCGTCGAGGTGTTTCCGCGAGTAATCCCGGCTGCCGAAAATAGATACAGCCAAACTCGCGGGTAATTCATGGGGCGATGCAACAGTTCTGTCGGATTTGCTACCAGAGGGTCCCCGCCGTTGTGTAGGGTCTCAAGCCCGCTGGAGATGGTGTACAGATCCACGAATCGTGATATCGGGAACGGCACGTGCAGGGGCCGCCATGTGGTAACCCAGTCGGAGCGAAGCGCCAATGCGAAGATTACTATCGGAATTAGCCACAGCGTTGCTAATGTCGCTATTCGGACACCGCGAACCATGTTTTTCCCTTTCCATTCCGTCGTATACGGCACGGTGACATCGAGGTCAACAGTATTTTCCGTCGAGATCTGCAAACCTATAGTCATCCTTTTCGGCGGAGGTAGGTTATCCAAATCAGTCCCATGCGTCTAAAGATTAATTAACTATTACGAGTAACTATTAGGCGTACCGGAAGTGGCCGGACCCAAGGTTGAGTGATTTTCACACCAAACCGCTGGTTCCAGAACAACTGCCCCTCAATCAATACGATAGTGGCAACCCCGACTTTCATGGGATTGATCGGCCGCTTCGAGGATCAGTAACGCGGTCAGGATGCCGTTGCGCAAGCCGATAATGGAGTCGCTGATTTCGCATTTTTCGTAGAATCGCGCAATTTCCAGATCGAGTTCGCGCAGGATTCTCATGGCGCGGTTAAGCCGCTTCTCGCTTCGTATCAGGCCCACATAATTCCACATGGTGTGCTGAATCGTCAGCCAATCCTGCGACATGAGCGCGGGATCGGCCGGCTCGTGCTCGTAGCGCCAGCCGGCGATCTCAGGGAAATAGAAGTCCTCGCCACGCGTGATGCGTTCCGCGGATCGCTCGCCCGCGCGGGTTCCCCACACCAGGCATTCGAGCAGGGAAGTGCTGGCAAGACGGTTGGCGCCATGCAGACCCGTGCAGGCAACTTCGCCGACTGCTCGCAAGCGCTCAACAGAAGTCCCCCCATAATCGTCCGTGGCAATCCCGCCGCAACTATAATGCGCCGCAGGGACAACCGGGATGGGATCGCGCGTAAGGTCAATCCCGCGTTCCATGCAGACCGCATAAATGCTGGGAAAACGTTCGCGAAGCTGCTCCGCCGGTTTGTGCGTAATGTCGAGGTAAACGCAAGGCTCGCCGGATTCGAGCATCGTTTGGTAAATGGCACGCGCGGCAACGTCACGCGGAGCCAGCGATCCTGCGGGATGGAATCGCTCCATGAATTCTTTCCCGCGGCGATCCACCAGTCGGCCGCCCTCTCCGCGCAACGTTTCCGAGATCAGGAAGCAGCCGTCCGGCGCAAGCAACGCGGTCGGGTGAAATTGCACGTACTGCATGTTGATGCAGCGAGCACCGGCACGATACGCCATTGCAATGCCGTCGCCGCGCGCTCCCGGCGGATTCGTCGTATGAAGGAAAACGCTGCCGAGCCCGCCGCTGGCGAGAACCGTCTCCTTGGCCAGGACGGAAAAAATTTTTCCAGTAGACTGGTCGAGGACATAGGCCCCGACGCATGTAATCGGCCGATAAACGTCCGTGGGCTCGACCGAGTGATGCGAAGCCGTGAGCAAGTCCACGGCGGTGGCGTTTGAGATCACCTTCACTTTCGGGCAGGAACGCACCCGTTCGAAGAACGCTCGCTCGATCGCAAATCCGGTCTGGTCTTTGTAATGAATGATTCGTTGCAGTGAATGGCCCGCCTCGGACGTCAGGTCGAGTTCTTCCGGATGGTCCGGGGAGGAATCGAACGGAACCTGAATTTCGTCGATCAGGATTTGTTTCACCAGGCGCGGACCCTCTTGGCTCAATAGAGTGGCCGCTGCGGGAGAGCTGAGCCCTGCGCCTGCCGACAGAATGTCCGCAACAAGTCGTTCCGGTGATTCGCCAGCCGCGCGATAGATAATTCCGCCCTGCGCCCTGAATGTGTTGCTGTCTTCCGGGTTCGAGGCGCGCGTCAGCAATGTCACTTCGCAACCACGTTTGGCCGCGGCCCAAGCCGCCGCCAGGCCGCCCAGGCCGCTGCCGATAACGAGTACGTCGGTTTGGAGTGCGTCGCTCACAGGGAAGACGTCATGAGGGCTCGATCTCGAAACTCAAATCTACCGCGGGCGCGGAATGGGTCAATGCGCCGACCGAAATCCAGTCAACGCCTGCTTCGGCAAATTCCCGCACGTTTGTAAGTGTAATTCCTCCGGATGCTTCGGTACGAATCTTTCGCGCGGGATCGTGCGCTCTCACTTGCTGGACTGCTTGACGTACCAGGGCTGGTTTCATGTTATCGAGCAAGACGACGTCCGGATTGTACGCGAGCGCGGCGCGCAACTCGTCCAGATTTGTCACTTCGATTTCCATCCATGCTGCGCGGCCCTTGGCGGTTTGCGCGGCATCGAGCGCCGCTG
>JAOAPW010000336.1 GCA_025463105.1 Candidatus Acidiferrum typicum
GATGTATTCGACCGACTTTTCCCGATGTTCCTTGTAATACGTCTCATCCAACGCTGAAAACTTGAGCGCGGCGGCACCATCCGGACGGCCAGCGATAAATTCGGGGTCCCACAACTTGGCGACATCGAAAACTTCAAATTTCGCGCCCAGAGTTTCCTCGAGCCAGATACTCGCCTTTTCTTCAAGGAAATCGATGACGCCGATGAAAAGATCTTCCTTGCCGATGGGACACTGAATGGCCACGGGGTGAGCGGCCAATCGATGGCGCATCGTTTTGATGGCATTCTCGAAATCCGCGCCGGCGCGATCCATCTTGTTGATGAACGCCAGCCGCGGAACGTGATATTTGTCCGCCTGGCGCCACACTGTTTCCGATTGCGGCTGCACGCCGTGGACGGCGTCAAAAATCGCGACCGCGCCATCGAGCACGCGCAGGGAGCGCTCGACTTCCACGGTGAAATCCACGTGGCCGGGTGTGTCAATAATATTGATTAGAATATCGGTGCCGTTGCGTTTCCAACTGGCTGTGGTCGCCGCGGACGTTATCGTAATGCCACGTTCGCGCTCCTGCTCCATCCAGTCCATCGTGGCGGTGCCTTCATCAACCGAACCGATCTTGTACGTTACGCCCGTATAAAACAGGATGCGTTCGTTCGAAGTCGTTTTTCCGGCGTCGATGTGCGCCATGATGCCGATATTGCGTGTTTCCGCGAGTTGTGCTTTGCGAGCCATTGCTGATTTACCGCTGCTTTCTCCCCTGAAATCCGAAAACCACCCGATGCCCACTCTGATATTTCTTCAATTTCGCTTGCCGGCCCCTGCTTACCAGCGGTAGTGCGCGAACGCCTTGTTGGCTTCCGCCATGCGATGAACGTCTTCCTTCTTCTTCATCGCGCCGCCGCGACTATTTGCCGCGTCCATCAATTCCTCTGCCAGCCTGTCGGTCATCGTCTTGCCCGAACGCGTGCGGGCATACAGAAGCAGCCAGCGAATGGCCAGCGATTGCCGGCGGAACGGGTTCACCTCAACCGGAACCTGGTAGTTCGCGCCACCCACGCGGCGCGTTTTAACTTCCAGCACCGGCTTGACGTTCTCGACAGCCTTCTTGAAAGTCTTCAGCGGCTCGTCATTGGTTTTCTGCGCGATTTGTTCCATGGCGCCATAAAAAATGCGCTGCGCATTCGAGCGCTTGCCATCCCACATCATCGAATTGATGAACTTCTGCACCAGATCGCTGCCGAAAACCGAATCGGCAGGAACTTCGCGCCGTACGACGAATCCTTTACGCGGCATTCGCTATCTCTCCGTTAATGAGGCGGGTTCCAAGTAGAGCCCGCACTTTATTCCGGCGGGCTCCAAGTAGAGCCCGCGCCCCTATTTCTGCGCGGCTTTGGGCCGCTTGGCGCCGTACTTCGAGCGCCCTTGCTTGCGGTTTTCGACGCCGGCGGCGTCGAGAGTTCCGCGAATCACGTGATATCGCACGCCGGGAAGATCCTTCACGCGGCCGCCACGCACGAGCACGATGGAGTGCTCCTGCAGGTTATGGCCGATACCCGGAATGTATGTGGTCACTTCGATACTGTTTGTCAGGCGCGCTCGAGCTACTTTACGGAGAGCGGAGTTGGGCTTCTTCGGCGTTTGCGTGTAGACGCGTATGCAAACACCGCGCTTTTCCGGACAGCCCTGCAGCGCCGGAGACTTCGTTTTGGTCCGGATCTGATCGCGCCCGGAACGAACCAGTTGTGCAAACGTCGGCACGGCTCTCCCTCAATCGAGCTAAAATTCACTTCACTTTCCACATCGCGGAGATCCGCGATGCAGCGTGTCAGTGGAGTTCATCCAAAAGCAAGGGCTCAGTTGCGATCCCGGAATACCCGACAAGAAACCCGCACTACTACCAGCAATCAACAACATTTCATCTGGTCGAAGCGGAGAGGGTTACTCGGCTTTGCGGGGCTGGCGCCCCATTCCGGCCGCTCTTCACGCCCCGATCCGTCGTTCTTTGTTCCGGGGAGGAAGACCTTCCCTTTCACCAACAGGGCAAAACTTCCCTGACGAAGCCGTAAGTATAGGGAAAGTCACAGCCTATGTCAAACAAAAATCAAATCCCATCAAGTGGAAAACCTGATGGATTGTCGACAGTTTGGAATTTTAGGGGTCCAGGATTGCGTGCCGTGCGCCATCAAACCCTGGAATTCGCATGAATGACATCAAAAAGTCCTTATTTTACAATTAGCTACATGGGGTCCTCCTTCCGTTGGGCCGCCTAGCGATTTCTAGTAAACTCTTACTTCCGGAATCCTTGGCGGACCGAAGCGATGCGAATGATTCATATCCGGCGGACGATTTTCCTTGCGCTTTTTATTGCTGGAGGTGTCCCCTGCTCTCTCGTAGGAACACTCCATGCGCAATCCATGCAAGCTGGAACGATTGACCCGGCGGAGCAGGAATCCAAAATTGCATCCCTAAATTCCACGCAAGATAAACCGGATTATTCCCACGAACCGTATGTTTTCGAGCGATTTTTTACGCAAGCTGCTTTTCAAAAAGATGGGACCAGCCGTGACGATTTGCAAGTGGTCGTCAATGTGTTGAGCGAAGCGGGCGTGCAGCGATTCGGTCAGCTCGTATTTGCGTATAATTCCAGCAATCAAAAATTGGAAGTGATCTCCGTCGAAATTCGTAAAGCGGGTAGCTCTTCGTTTACCTCGGCGAGCGCTGTGAGGGATGTGGCGCCGCTTGGGTCCGGCGGCGCGCCTGCATATTCCGATTATAGAGAGAAACGCATCACCGTGCCTGGACTTCGCCCGGGTGACACGGTGGCTTACCACATCGCCAGAGCCACGACAATTCCCCTCGCTCCGGAACAATTTTGGTTTGAGCATGACTTCGTGAAGGATGCCATCGTTCTCGACGAACAGCTCGAAATCAGCGTGCCGCGAAATAGGGCCATCAAACTGAAAACCGGATTGGGCGCCGCCCCCGTGATTTCCGATGAGGGAGAGCGGCGCATCTACCGTTGGAAGAGATCTCATCTGACGCGCGATGCGGAAGCTGCCGAAAAAAATAAGCGGGCGCCGGAATCGCAAGTTCCCGCCGTGCAAATCACGACGTTTGAAAATTGGAGAGAGGTGGGCGGCTGCTACGCGCCGCTGGTGCGCGAACGCGCCATACCTGACGCAAACGTCCGCGCCAAGGCTGAGGAATTGACGCACGGCCGCGGCACAGAGCTCGAAAAAATTGAGGCGCTCTATGATTTTGTCGCGACCAAAGTGCGCACCATAAACGTGCCGTTCAGCCTCGGCGGTTATGTGGCGCACGCGGCAAGCGAAACTCTAACAAACGAGTACGGCGATCCCAACGATAAACATGTTCTGCTCGAGGCGCTCCTCGAAGCCGCAGGAATTCGCGCTTTTCCGGCGCTGATCTCCTCAGGCCGCGATCTTGATCCAGAGTTTGCCTCCCCCGGCGAGTTCAACCACTTG
>JAOAPW010000342.1 GCA_025463105.1 Candidatus Acidiferrum typicum
ATGGCGCAGGCGCTGACTCACTGGCGGTAGTGCGAGATTTGATCTGTGCGACAAATCCGGGCGAGCGCGCCCGGCAATATCTCGAAGTGGCGGCCTCGGCAAAGTAGCGGAAGGCGCGGGACCAGTAGCACAGACTTCAGAGTCTGTGTGGTTTTGAGTGTAGATAGGCGCACAGTCTCAATATTCTGCGAGAAGCCAAGCGACGGGCTCGGGAACGCCAATCTCCCGATTGGCGTCTGGTAACCCGCCAATCGGGAGATTGGCGTTCCCGGCGGTAGAAAAGGAGCGGCGCAATGTCCGATCCGATAGCCACTGAAGTGATCGATGGAGTAGTTGCCGAAACAGAGTCATCGGGATTTGTGCGCGGACTGGGGTTGTTCGATTCGACTATGATTGTGGTCGGGTCGATGATTGGCTCCGGTATTTTCATCGTTTCCGCTGATATTGCGCGTCATACGGGATCGACAGGCGGGCTGCTCGCTGCCTGGGTCATTAGCGGCTTGCTGACGGTTGCCGCCGCACTTTCTTACGGCGAATTAGCGGCGATGATGCCGAAGGCCGGCGGGCAATATATCTATCTGCGCGAAGCGTATTCTCCGTTGTGGGGTTTTCTATACGGCTGGACATTGTTTCTGGTGATACAAACAGGAACGATCGCGGCGGTCGCAGTAGGATTCGCGCGCTATCTCGGCGTTGTGTGGCCCGCGATTTCGCCGAACACGTGGATCGTCCCGCCGATCAAGCTCTCCGAAAAATACGCGATCAGTCTTTCGGTCCAGCAACTGGTCGCGTTACTCTTGATTCTTTTTTTGACGCTGCTCAACACGCGCGGATTGAAATTGGGGAAGCTGATCCAGAATGTGTTTACTTCGGCAAAAACTCTTGCGCTTGCCGCATTGATCCTGGCGGGCGTATTCCTGGGACGCAATGTCGCGGCAATACAAGCCAACTTCACCAGCATTTGGACGGTTCATGATCCGCAAGTGATCGAGCCGGGAGCGGACTGGCTGAAATCGTTCATCCCATCAGTGACGGCGGCAGCGGGAACATTTGGACTGCTGATTGCGTTCGGCGTATCGCAGGTGGGATCGCTATTTTCCGCGGACGCCTGGAACAACATCACGTTCACCGCGGGAGAAGTAAAAAATCCGCGGCGCGACATTCCGATTTCGCTCGCCGCGGGTACCGCGATCGTCATCACACTTTATTTTCTGGCGAACATCGCGTACCTGTCTGCCTTGCCGCTCCATCAAATTCAGAATGCGCCCGATGACCGGGTCGCCACGGCCACGCTGTCCGTCATTTTTGGTCCTAGCGGCGCAACATTGATGGCGCTGGCGATTATGATTTCCACATTCGGCTGTGCGAATGGGCTGATCCTTGCCGGAGCGCGCGTCTATTACGCTATGGCAAGGGATGGTTTGTTTTTCCGCAGCATCGGGCGCCTCAACTCGAATCACGTTCCGGCCATGGGACTAGTGCTGCAGGGAATTTGGGCGGCGTTTCTGGTTTTGCTGCGGACACGCCTGGTTGACTCCGCCGGCGCGGTCACTTACGGAAATCTCTACGGAGTCTTGCTCGACTACGTTATTTTCGCGGCGCTGATGTTTTACGTTCTGACGATCGGCGGCGTAATTGTCTTGCGGCGCAAACGCCCTGACGTTGAGCGTCCCTATCGCGCCTGGGGCTATCCTGTCGTTCCAGTGCTCTACATGATTACGGCCACAGTGATCATGCTGATCCTGATTTTGTACCAGACGCAGGACACCTGGCCAGGCCTCCTGATCGTGATTCTCGGCGTACCCGTGTATCTTTTCTGGTCGCGCCGGTCAAGTGCAAGCGCGTGATACCAGCGATAGGAAAAAATATTGGCTGGAATGCTTCTAAATAATGCCGTTGTCGAGTAATCTGAACCGCTCGACGGATCGTCAAAGGGGAGTATGGCAAACCAATTCTTCCTGACCAAGTCGCACGAAGTCTTGCTCGAAGAGCTTCGCGGAGAAAATCGCCTGCACCGCGTGCTCGGGCCGGTTCAACTCTCGGCTCTTGGGGTGGGAGCAATCATCGGCACCGGAATTTTCGTGTTGACGGGCGTTGCGGCGCACGATCGCACCGGACCCGCGCTGATGCTCTCGTTTGTAGTCGCCGGAATAACGTGTGTTTTTGCGGCCCTGTGCTATGCGGAGTTTGCATCGATGGTGCCCGTGGCGGGGTCGGCGTATACGTATGCTTATGCGACGCTCGGTGAACTTTTTGCCTGGATTATCGGATGGGATCTGATTCTTGAGTACGCCGTGGCTTCCGCAACTGTTGCGCACGGCTGGTCTCACTACTTTCAGGATTTTCTTTCCATCTTCCACATTGGATTGCCGAGCGTTGTCACGAACGCGCCCTTCGATTATCTGCCGGCCACCGGTCGGCTCACTTTGACCGGCACCTGGTTTGATCTGCCCGCCATCGTAATAGCTCTGCTGGTGACCATCGTTCTTGTGAAGGGAATTAGCGAAAGCGCCAGTCTGAATGCCGGAATCGTAATCTTGAAGATTGCGATCGTGCTTTTCGTTATTGTGGTTGGTGCCCGGTACGTGAATCCGGCCAACTGGCATCCCTTCGCGCCGTACGGTCTAACAGGATTTAGCTTTTTTGGTCACACCATCATGGGCCAAACGGGGAAGGGCGGCGAACCGCTGGGAATGCTGGCGGGCGCCGCATACGTTTTCTTCGCTTATATTGGCTTCGATTCGGTATCCACGCATGCTGAAGAAGCGCGCTATCCCTCACGCGATGTGCCCTTTGGGATTCTGACGTCGTTGGTCCTCTGCACAATTCTCTATATCGCTGTCGCAGCCGTGCTGACGGGAATGATTCCGTACAACCAGATCAATATCGACGCTCCCGTCTCGGACGCATTCCGGCAGGTGGGTCTTCCATGGGCACAGTTTTTGATATCCGTCGGCGCCATCGCCGGAATCACCTCGGTGCTTCTGGTAATGATGTTGAGCCAGCCGAGAATCTTCCTGGCCATGGCGCGCGACGGTCTGCTGCCGCCCGGATTTTTCGCCGCGGTGCACGAGCGTTTTAGAACGCCGTGGAAGTCCACGATATTGACTGGCGTTTGTGTTGCCACCATGGGCGCCTTTCTGCCTTTGCGCATTCTGGCCGAGCTGGTAAACATCGGCACCTTGCTGGCGTTTGTGATCGTCTGCGCGGCTGTCCTGATCATGCGGCGTACTCACCCCAACGTGCCTCGCCCGTTTCGCGCGCCGTTTGGGATGATCGTGCCGATCCTGGGAATCCTTTGTTGCCTGCTGCTGATGTTTTCTCTTCCAGCCGAGAACTGGCTGCGCCTCTTCGTCTGGCTGGCGATAGGCCTGGTGATTTACTTCGCCTACGGCCGTCGTCATAGCCGCTTGGGGAATCCCGCAACGAAACTCGAGGCTGTACCTCTCACTCGAAAGTAGTTTTTGCCTGCCCGAATAAGCAGATTGGTTCGACGTGGTGATAAGATGCGGAGGTGGCCGGATTTGGAGGTATTTCCGGCAAGCCACTCGTCACCCGAAGCATGGACTCCACTCCTTCAAATCGCCTTCAATCTTTGTGGCAGCGGATGAGCTCCTGGGACTCCGCGGCTCTGTTCATTCTGGTTGCTTACGCAGCTTTGTGGGGATTGCGATTATTCTTCCCTCGGACGTTTCAAAGCACCTTCTTCGATTTCCTGGCTGTTCTCGCTCTCGGATATTTTGTGGTTCGGGGATTCCTGTGGGCGCGGGAACATCTTCTCTGGAGTCTGCGCAATCGCCTGGTCACGGCATATATTTTCATCGCCGTCGTCCCGGTGCTCCTTTTGCTTACGATGGCGGGTCTCGGCGCGTACTTGCTGTACTGGCAGCTTGGGTCCTACGTTCTCTACACGGATATGCAGGAGCGAATCGAGAGATTATCGGAAGTAGCTCACACCATGGCCACTGCTTATGCCCTCGAGGCGGCCTCGGGGCACCAGGCCGCAGCTCTGGCCCTGCCTGAAGACCAGCCGACGTATTTGAGGGCGGCCACGGAGGAACTGCCAGGATTGAAGATTGAGACCGGCACGGGTACGAAACTTCTGCGGGATGCGGGCGGACCTTCGGCGAAAAATTTCTCAGGGCTAGTGCTGAGACGCAATGTTCTGAACTTGCGGGCCGTGGTCGTTCGGGATACTCCCTCCGGACCTTTGGTCGTTTCCGCCTCCGTGCCGGTCACGCCCGAATTTATCGAGACGCTGGTGCCGGAGCTTGGCCCCATCCAGTTCGAAGTATTGCGACCTACCAAAGGAAACCCGGAAGAAAGCGCGGTCGTCTTCAACCGCCGGGTTTATTCCCGCGTGCAGCGAATCGCAACTGTGAACCGGCCCATCCCGCCCGCGGTAAACCCTTTCGATAAGCTTATTACCGGCCTTGTGAGCCTGGAGATACTCGATCCGGATAGCCGGGCCGCTGACGCGGAACCTTCCCATCTGTTCGCGTCGTTCAGCACACGGCCTTCGCTGCTGAACCGGAGGTTATTCAGTCCTCTGGGCCAGCTTGGCGGAGTCGCGGCGACCGCGCTGCTTGTTGTGGGCGCTATTTTTCTCGTCATCGAATTCGTCTCGCTGATCACGGGCATCGTGCTGACGCGCACAATTACGACGGCAGTGGACGATCTTTACAGCGCCACGCAACACGCGCAGGCCGGCGATCTCTCGTTTCGCGTTCGTGTGCCGCATCGCGATCAGCTTGCGGCGCTCGGCGATTCGTTCAATTCGATGATGCAATCGGTATCCAGCCTGATCGAAGAGCAGCGCCAGCGCCAGCGCCTCGAAAACGAGCTTTCCATCGCTCAGGAAGTTCAGCAGCAACTTTTCCCTCACGCGCTGCCCAAATTGCCGGGCGTGGAGCTGGAAGCCGTCTGCCGGCCGGCAAGAGTGGTCAGCGGCGATTATTACGATTTCGTGCGCATCACGCCCACGCACCTGGCGATCGCGCTGGCCGATATTAGCGGCAAGGGAATTTCGGCAGCGCTCTTGATGGCGAGCCTGCAGGCGGCTTTGCGCAGCGATGTCCTGCGCTACCGGGACGGGCAGCCCGACCACGTTTCTTCTCAGCTTAATACCGCCGAAATTGTTTCGCACTTGAACCGACACTTATTCCGCAATACTTCAGACGAACGTTACGCAACCCTTTTCTTCGGTGTCTACGATACCCAGTCGCGCCACCTCAACTACACGAATGCGGGGCATCCGCCTCCCATCTATATTTCCGGCGGGCGCGTGCAACGCCTGGAAACCGGCGGGATGGTCGTGGGCCTGTTTAATGACGTGCCGTTCGCGCAGGGCACAATTGGAATCGATCCGGGGGGCTTGTTGATTGCCTATAGTGACGGTTTAATTGAGCCTGAGAATGTGTACGGCGAAGAGTTTGGAACTGAACGGATGATCGAATTGGCCAAGCAGAATCAGAGCGAATCGCCACAGACGATCGTTGCCGAGATGATGCGCGCCGCCGAAGAATGGTCGAGTTCGCCCGAGCAGGCTGACGACATGACGGTGGTTGTCGCACGTTTCCCTGCCACGCGGGAGCCGAACGCATGAAAGTATTGACCGCGGCACAAATGCGTGAGGCTGACCGGCTGACGACCGAGCGCTACGGTATTTCCAGTCTGCAGTTGATGGAAAATGCGGGCGCTGCGATTACCGAGTTCCTGCGGGAGAAATTTCCCAATCTTGCGCAACGAAAAATTGCGGTGCTTTGCGGAAAAGGGAATAACGGTGGCGACGGCCTGGTGATCGCGCGGCTGCTGAAAGAATCCGGCTGCTCGCCGGAAGTGGTGCTCTTTGCGAATCCCGGCGCGGTGGAAGGCGACGCGGCCATCAATTTGAAACGTTGGCAGCAAGGCTTGGGCGAAACGCATGTGGTGACCAGCGAACCGGAATGGGAACCGGTTCGCGCTGATCTTCAAAAAGCCGATTTGGTTATTGATGCGCTGCTGGGCACGGGGCTGCGCGGCCCTGTGGAAGGCTTGTTGGGCACCGTGATCGATGATGTGAACGCCGCGCGGATCAAGCATGGCGCCAGGGCTTCCGTAGTTGCTGTGGACATGCCGTCCGGGCTGTCCTCCGATGCCGAGGATTTTGGAGGCCCTGTGGTCTCTGCGGATTTCACGGTGACTTTGACTGCGCCGAAACTGGGCCAGATGGTTTCGCCGCGAGCAGCCAGTTGCGGCGCGCTCGTAGTCCGCAACATTGGAACGCCGCCCGAACTACTCGAATCCGATCCTCATTTGAAAATGCATTGGCTCGAGCCCGGAGAATTCCGCGGCTTGCCGTTGAAGCGCGATCCTGACTCCCATAAAGGTTCCTACGGACACGCGCTGATTGTCGCCGGATCGCTCGGGAAGTCTGGCGCCGCAGTCTTGTCAGGGCGAGGGGCGCTGCGCTCCGGCGCGGGTCTCGTGACAGTGGCCACGCCGCTCGACGTGGTTCCGGCGGTGTCTGCAGGCGCTCCTGAAATGATGACCGCGCCTCTTGCCGCGACAGATGCCGGGACCGCCAGCCTACGCAATCTCGATTACGCGCGTTTTGCGGAGATCGCGCGAGATAAATCGGTCGTCGCCATTGGGCCGGGGCTTTCGACGAATAATGAAACGCAGCAATTCATCCGCAAGATCGTAGAGGAAACTGAGCACCCAATTGTTTTGGATGCGGACGGGCTCAATGCTTATGACGGCATGGCCGATCATCTGAACCAGCGCCACGCGCCCATGTTGGCGCTGACTCCTCATCCCGGTGAAATGGCTCGCCTGCTTGGCATCACGACAAAAGACGTGCAGGCACGGCGGCTCGATGTCGCTCTCGAAGCGGCCGGAAAATGGCGCGCACACGTGATTCTGAAAGGTTTTCACACCATCCTGGCCACGCCCTCAGGCAACGCCTACTTCAATACGACGGGAAATCCTGGAATGGCGACCGGAGGAACCGGCGACGTGCTCACGGGAATCCTCGCAGGTCTCACAGCGCAATTTGGGACGGCTGACTGGCCGCACGTTCTCGGACTTGGCGTCTATGTGCATGGATTGGCGGGCGATGTAGCGGCGTCGCGCGTCGGAGAGGCGCCCCTGATCGCAACGGATTTAATTGAGGCGATTCCGGAGGCGTTTTCCAGAGTTCTTGCGGAGTGGGAACGTGGCCGATAGCGAGTTCCTCTCCCGCTCCAGCGAAGAAACCATTGCCAAAGGCCGCGAAATCGCGGCCAATCTCCGCCCGCCGGTTATCGTGATGCTCAGCGGGGAACTCGGCAGCGGGAAAACGACGCTCACGAAGGGAATTATCAGCGGCCTGGGCGCCGCTCGCGAAGAAGAAGTCACCAGTCCTACATTCACGCTAGTCCACGTCTTCCACAGTGATAGTTCGGCGGGCTCCAAG
>JAOAPW010000368.1 GCA_025463105.1 Candidatus Acidiferrum typicum
ATGGCGCACGAAACTTGCTGCGCTCGCCGGAGACACGGTGGATTATTGAAGTTCACTCGAACGCCCTTCAGGAAAAGTGCCTCGAAATCCTGCAGGCCGCGAACTATCGCACGCTTGTCGTGCGGAACGCATGGTGGCGTAATTTTCTTCCGGAATTGCGGCCTGGAGAATTAAACCATTGGATCGTCGCGTTGCACGACGATAATTCCCTGGGATGGCATGACCGATAGAATTGAATTTCAAAACGCACAATCAAAAATAAACTCTTAAGTTTTAGATGCGCTGGCTGGGTTCGGCCGTGCGATACCACGCAACGAATTTTTTAAGGCCATCCTCAAGCGCGGTTTTCGGCCGGTATCCCAGAAGTCTTCCCGCCTTTGAAATGTCCGCCCATGTCAAGGGAACATCTCCTGGCTGTTCGTCTTTACGTTCACGGATCGCTTTTTTTCCTGTCACCTGCTCGAGACAATCGAGCAACTCGTTCAACTTAACAGGATGTGAATTGCCAAGATTGAAGATTTCAAAGGGCGCATCGTTGTCCACCGGTGGCGTGCAGTCAATTGCCGCCAGCACGCCGGCGACGATATCATCCACATACGTGTAATCCCGGCCCGTCTGGCCATCTCCGAAAATGGGCAATGGTTCACCCCTCTCGATGAGCGCAACAAATTTGTGTATGGCAAGATCGGGACGCTGGCGCGGGCCAAAAACGGTAAAAAATCTCAAGCAAATTGCGGGAAGCCCGTACAAATGCGCATACGTGTAGCAAAACGATTCTCCAGCCAGTTTCGTGGCGGCGTAGGGTGAAATAGGGCGCAAGTCATGCTGGTCTTCGGAAAATGGCGCGCGGCTGCTCATTCCATACACTGAGCTGGACGAGCCAAAAATGAATTTTGCGACGCGGAATTCCCGGCAAAGCTCAAGCAGATTCACTGTGCCGGCGACGTTCACATGTTCATATAAGCGCGGCTGTTCGATCGAAGGGCGCACACCGGCGCGTGCCGCCAGGTGAACGACGACGTCAGGTCGCGTCGCAGCCAGGGTTTCACGAATCGTTTCCAAGTCGCAAATATCACGCTCGAAGAACTCAAAATTTCCCGCGCGGCGGACCTCATCAAGATTTTTTTTCTTCCAGGCGGAAGAGTAGAAGTGATCGAGGTTGTCAATGATGCTAAGGACTGCTCCGCGGCGCAGCAGAGCCTCTGCCACATGCGAGCCGATGAATCCAGCTCCGCCGGTCAACAAGATTCGCCTGAATTCCTCTGCCACGTCCGCATTCCCTTCTCCGCAAAAAAAATGGAAATCGAAGCTTAACAGTAAATTGGCGGGCGACAAAGGTTAGAGACAATCTCCTGCTATAAGCCGCCTCACGCGCGGATTTTCATTTGCCACTCAGACACAAACTTGGGACTCTGAGGCTCTTCGATATAAAGTAATCGCGGCATGCTGCGTCATTCAGCCGGACCAAGATGATCGTCGGATTATTCATGGAAATGCTTGCCGCGGGCGGAGTGCAGCGCGCCAGCCGCCATGTCGCCGCCGTCGCGGCGAAATTTGCCATCGAACGCGGATTTGCGTATCGCTTTCTCAGTTTCACCGATCCGCAGGGACTCCACACGGTGCGCGTCGGTCCCAACGAATTTCAATTCTCAGGGCACGCACGGGACAAATCGCAATTTGCCCTGGCAGCATTGCGTGCGGCAGGCCGCCAGCCTTCGTTAGTCATCGCGTTGCATCCCCACCTGGCTCCCGTCGTTGCGGCGATGCATTTGCGTTCCAGAAACTTCCGATCGATCGTGTTCGCCCATGGCCTGGAAGTATGGCAGCCGCTTGGCTGGCCGCGCGGCGCGGCTCTTCGCAGCTCCGATTTGGTCATTGCGCCCAGCCGTGACACCGCCCAGCATTTGATTTCCGACCAGAAAATTCCCGCCGACAAAGTGCGCCAGCTCGCCTGGGGACTGGACCCTGAATTCGAGACGAGACTTCGAGCGCACATTCCTCCATCGCGTCCCGCAGCCTTCCCGGAATGCGCCCGCATCATACTCACAGTCGGACGTTGGGACCCTGCCGAACGATACAAGGGCGCGGACACGCTCATTTCCGCATTGCCACGCGTTCTGCAGGCTGTTCCAGACGCCGCCCTGGTGCTTGTTGGCGAAGGTGAAGACCGACCGAGACTCGAACAGATTGCACGCGACTCCGGTATCGCAGATCATATTCACTTTCTTTACGGACTCTCGCAGGAGGAACTGTTCGCCTGCTATGCCCACTGCGATGTGTTTGCGCTGCCCAGCCGCGCCGAAGGATTCGGTCTGGTATTCCTGGAAGCGATGGCGCATTCCAAACCTGTCATTGGCGGCGCGCACGGCGGCACGCCGGACGTGATTGAGAGTGGCGTAAGCGGCCTCCTCGTGCCGCACGGAGACGTCGCGATGCTTTCGACTGCCCTGGTATCGTTGCTGGCTGATCCGGCGCGCGCCGCTGAAATGGGGGCGCGAGGGCGCCGGCGCGTCCAGGAGGACTATACCTTCGAACGATTTCAATCGGGTCTCGATCGCGTATTGGAAGAGGTTCTTATCCGGCAACCTTAATGCAACGTTCATGTGACGAGGAGTTCTGTGGGAGTATAATTCCCCGGGCAACGTATAGAGTCTTATTCGTTTTAGTCCTGGGCCCTAAACTGATTATGTATGCGGATTCTGAAGGTAACGCAATCCTACTACCCCTTTTTGGACAAGGGCGGCCCCACGGTCAAAGTAAGAGCGCTCGCCCGAGGCATGGCTGCAGCCGGGCACCAGGTGACAGTCCTCAGCGCCGACCAGGGATTTGATGCCGCCACTCAAAAAATTGTGAACGCGATACCCAGCCGATGGGGATTCGAAGCGCACGAAGGCGGTGTACAATCCGTCTACCTGCGCACACGTGGCCGCTATCGCGCGCTCACATGGAATCCGGGAGTCGCTGCGTTCTGCCGTGAGCGCCTCGCGTCATACGATCTAATTCACGTCTATGGACTTTATGATTTACTTGGACCTCAAATCGCCAAGGCCTGCCGCCGTCTTTCTCGGCCTTACGTAGTAGAACCGATGGGCATGTTCCAACCCATCGTTCGAAATATTCGAATGAAACGTGTTTACCACTTTGTTATTGGCGATGTTATGCTCTGCGGAGCGGCCCGCTTGATTGCGACTGCGGAGCAGGAACGCCGGGAATTGCTGGACGGAGGGATTCCGGACGCTAAGATTGTCGTGCGCCGGAACGGAATTGACGTGCCCGCGGAATTGCCTCCTGCGGGACGCTTTCGTAACGATTGGAATATCTCCAGCAATTTGAAAGTTGTACTCTTTC
>JAOAPW010000394.1 GCA_025463105.1 Candidatus Acidiferrum typicum
CGATTCGTGATCCTGCGGGAATGAGGGTGGAAGTTGCTGGAAAAGGTTTGCCGGAACATGTGGCGGGCGATTGCAACGGCGCCAATCCGAATTGTCCTGGCGGGCCGGACAAGTAGCGCAGACTGCCCTTTACTACCGTTCAGGGTAAAAAGTCTGTGTCACTAAAACCCGTTTGGTGTTGAAACTTGGAGGTCGTCCCATGAAGAAAATCAGCATGATTGTCGCCGGCGTCGCGGCATTCCTTTTGCTTGGCAGCACTAGCTGGGCCCAATCGAGCGGAAAAGGCGTGGACAAACTGTACGTACTTGACTGCGGCCAGGGGCACGCGCCTGATGAATCGCGATGGACGGTTGGCGTAAACGTCGGAAAACCAATCGACATTTCTGACAGCTGTTTTCTGATTCTCCATTCGGGAGATTATTTTCTGTGGGACACGGGCATCTCCGATGCGGTTGCCGCCATGCCGGATGGCTGGCTCCCCACGAACAATCCGGCTACGGATATTCATTGGAGCCGAGCGAAATCGCTCGAGTCGCAGCTTTCCGCGGTCGGCGTAAAGCCCGCCGACATCAAGTTCATCGGCATATCGCACACGCATCCCGATCACATCGGCAACGTCGAAATGTTTCCGAGCGTGCCGATCCTTATTCAGAAAGCTGAATATGATTTCTACTTTGCCCCCGGGAAGGAAGGAATACTGAAGCCGCCTTCGGACACGCGCCCTACTTTCCTGAAGGATCATCCCGTAAAGTTGGTGCAGGAAGATCTGGATGTTTTCGGCGATGGCTCGGTCATGATCGTTCTGACAGCCGGCCACACTCCCGGCCATCAATCGTGCCTGGTGCACTTGCAAAAGACGGGATGGGTATTGCTCAGTGGCGACGCCGTTCACCTGCAGTCGAATTGGGATAACCGCCGTATTCCGTACTTCGCTACCATGCCCGCGGAGCAAAAAGTTCAAACGCTTTTATCGATGCAGCGTATGGCCGACCTGATGTCTTTTTATCACGCGCAGCTTTGGATCAATCACGAGAAATCGCAAACGGACAAGCTGAAGCACGCGCCCGCGTTTTACGATTGAGCAGACGGCAGGTCCTGTTGTGAAGGGCCAATGTATGTAGAAACACGGCCGCTCAAATGATTCAGGACGTCCGCTTTTCGGCCTCGCGCACAGCTTCGTAAAGTTGATCGAAGCTCTCGATCGCAAAGAGCCGTTTCTGCAATGCGTCCACCTTTACGGGTGTCGCGAGCACTTCGTCGAGACTGAAATCCCTGACCTCGCACCCTTCCTCAATCACATTGGTGCACTCGCGATGAGAACTGATCACGCCGCTCCCGTAAACCTTGATCTTTCCGTCTTCGCGGATCAGGCCAAATTCCACCGTGAACCAGAAAAGACGGCCCAGGCGTTCGAGGGCCTCGGCGTCTTTCAGTTTTGCGCAGATCATTCCGTAGTGCTGAAGAAAATCCGCGAATATCGGATGCGCGTGCATCGGGACATGTCCGAATACATCATGAAAAATGTCCGGCTCAGGAATGTATTCGAGTGAATCGCGGCCGCGCAGCCAGGTGGTTACCGGGAACATGCGAGCGGCGAGCATTTCAAAAAAAGCCGCCCCAGGAAGGAAGCCGCTCACCGGAGTTGTGCTCCATCCGGTCCTGGGATTCAGCCGGTCGCTAATGTCGTAAAGATTCGGCAAACGGTCATCCTGCAATCCGATAATTTCATATCCTTCGAGATATTCGCGGCACGCATGTGAACTCAACTGCGGAAGCCGCCGTCGCACCAATTGCGTCCAGACCGCGTGCTGGTCGGCCGTGTAGTCCTGATATTTTTGTTGGATTAAATAAGACGCCGCAGCCACGAGAGGCCCACTAGACATGACGTATCCTCCCTCGTCGTAGGGCCGGTATTTAAGTATATCAAGAACGAGTCTGATGGAGGGAGCAAGCGCTCGACGCGGAGATTGCCGGCGCATTGTTGCCGGGATAGAAGTTCAAAAGACTGTGGAGAATTAGCGTGTAAAAAGGCGATTGGCGTCAGCGTAAGTCATAGCGCCTTCCGTCATCAACGAAAAAATGCCTTCGTCATGGAGTTGGCGAGCCATACGCGAAACAACGCCAAGAGTCGCCCGCATCGGTCCCGAACCAACGCTCACGCGCGCCACACCCAGCTTTTCAAGCTCCGCTACCGGAGGCGTTCCGGCCGTTGCCAGTATGTTCAACGGGCCGCGTACGCCGCGCACCAATTGTGCAATCGTTTCTTTATCTTTTACGCCAGGAACGAACAAGCTCTGCGCTCCGGCCTCTCGATAAGCGTTGAGCCGCTCGATCGCGCGTGCGAGCCGCGTTTCTGCAGGACCGATCTCCGCCAGAAAAACATCGGTGCGCGCATTCAGCACAAAAGATATGCCGGCGCGCTCGGAAATTTCATTCACCGCGAGGATTTTTTCTTTTTGCAAATTCACATCGGCAAGCGCGTCGGGTTTACCGTGAATCGCGTCTTCGAGATTCATTCCTACAGCCCCGGCAGCGATCACTTCTCGCGCGGTTTCAGCCACATCCCGAGGCTCCGGTCCGTATCCAGCCTCCACATCGGCAGTGACAGGAATATGGACAATTTCAGCAATCCGGTGCACGACCGCCAGCATCTCGTCGCGAGAAATTTTCTGCCCGTCAGGATACCCCAGCGCAAAAGCGACTCCGGCGCTCGATGTGCCAACGGCAGAAAAGCCCGCGTCCTCAAAAATCCTCGCGCTGGCCACATCCCAGGCGTTGGGAAGCAACAATGTCTTGCGTCCATCGTGCAGCGCAAGAAATTGTTGTGCGAGTTCGGACTGCGTTGCTTTAGGCATGGAAAGTCATTAAATACAAACGCTGGCGGGAATGCAACCGAGCGGAGCCGGTCGAGCAGCGAATCATGCCCAAACTATTGTTAGCGGAACCCATGGGTATCTAATAGGTTGTGGAAGTACGCCGTTCGATAGCTACGATATACAGAATATTCACGTCGTGATCCAGCCGGAAGAAAATCCGCCAATTCCCAACGCGGCGGCGAAGGCGATTTTGGCCTCTGAGGTACTTTATATCCCCGAAAAAGGGGTCCGATCCCATCATATCGATCGCGGCTCGTATCCGAACTTGATCGGGAGACGGAATCCGTTCAAGAGACTTTTGCGCGGGCCCGGCGAGGACGACGCGCCATTTTTTCTCTTCTTTGGAGCTCATCAAAGGAGATGTAGTCGCCGCGTTTGATCGCAGCTTCACCGCGACGGATGGCACGCAGCTCTGCCGGCGTCGGAGTTTCCTCGGGAATTCCGCCGTTGGCGAAGTAATGCCGGAAGGCTTCGACGACAAGGTCGGACGGTTTCCGCCTTTGTTTCCGGGCGGTACGATCTATCTGCCGGCCCACAGCCGCTGGAACTTCAATCGTATATTGTCCCTTGCTCATTCTTAATCCAGCCTATCACCATGAAAAAGCATGTCAAGATGTGACCCATGAGCGGGTTCGATGGCACGCAGCTACTTCAATTCGTTCCTGAAAACCACTCCGCCCTTCATCACAAATTTCATTCTTTCCATTTCGGTGATGTCCGTGAGCGGGTCGCCGGAGACGGCGACGATGTCCGCGAATCTGCCTTTTTCGACGTAGCCGACCTGATTTCCCAAATCGTAGTTCAAGGTCTCGGCGGCGACGCTGGTTGCCGTCTGTAGCGCTTGTGCCGGGGACATTCCCCATTTCACGTAGATGGCGAATTGGTAGGCCTGCATCCCGTGTCCGACGGTATACGCGCCGCTGCCGAAAGTTTGCTTCACGCCGGCGGAGACGAGCCTCTTGAAACTCAGCTCCGTCAACTGCAGCCGGGTGGTCTTTCCACCGCTCGCTTTAAGATCAGCTTTTTCTAAGGGTCCGGCTAAATCCCAGATAGTCTGATTCACGGGGCGAAGAGTTCCATCGGCCAGCGGCTTTTTAAAGAGACGAATCGTTTCATCGTCCAGCCCCGGCGCGCCGGTCACGCCGACGATTACGTGGATCGGCATATCAACTCCAGCTTCGAGGCAAATGCGCAAACCTTCGCCGCCATATGCATGGCAGGCAACTTTCAATCCTCGGCGGTGCGCTTCGTCGACAATCGCCTGATTTTCCTCGAGCGTCAGAGAAGGAACGTTGATCATCTTGCCGTCTGGCATGAACGCGCCTGCGCCATAAGGATTCGGGTAGCCACTCCCTTGATAATCTTCTGTCTCGTAAATTTTTATCCAGTCAGTGCCGTAGTGCGAATGCTCGCGCACAGCGGCACGGGCCAGCCAGGGCGAATTCACATTCTCAGAATTTTGCCAGGACTGCGTCGCCGAGGTCAGTCCAAACGGGGTTATCTCCGATGGCGATGCATAAGCTGTGGCGCCCCTGGGATTGACCGCTGGTCCGGTAACCTGCATCCGCGGTCCCATGATCAGCCCCTTATTGATCGCGTCGCGCAATTCGACGGTCGCATACGTGTAAGGCGAATTCAGATCCTGGAGTGTCGTAAAACCTGCATACAAATCCGCCAGCGCGTAGTGTTGCCCGATCAGAAGAGCGCGCGCTTCATTCGGTTCCGGGTCCTGCATCAAGTGAACGTGGCGGTCGATCAAGCCGGGAAGTACGGTTGCGCGGCTCAGATCAATCACTGTAGCGCCCGCGGGAATTTTCACGCGGTCGGCCGGCCCAACGTCGGTAATCCGGTCAACCTTTATTACAATCACCTGGTTAATCAAGTTCGTCCCTGTCTTCGGATCGAACAAACGTCCGGCGCGAATGGCGACGCCTTCGGGTGGCGGAGGCTGCATGGTGAGCCGCGCGGCGTCGAAGGGCGGCGCCTCGGGCCGGCCCTGAACTTGCGCGAGAACCCGCACCGGATTTGCGGAGAGCGAGGCGATCGCAACGAAGGTGGCAACGTATTTCAACAAAGCTTTACGGGACATCGCAAAGTCCTCCCGAGTAAATCTTAGATCGTACAGCAACACTGGTTGCGCATATCTTCTACACCCGATTCGCCGAGTTTCAAATCAAAAATCGGAACGAAAGGCTTTCAACACAGAG
>JAOAPW010000419.1 GCA_025463105.1 Candidatus Acidiferrum typicum
GCCAACTGACCGTGCCTGATCTCAAGAAATTTCGGATTGGCGTCTTGCGCGAAGCGATGAGCACGCTGCCCGTGAATACCGAGGCGCAGACGCTGTTCGACGCCGCGCTCGAAGACATGCGCAAGGCAGGGGCGCAGGTTCTGGATCCGGTTATCAGCGGCATCGATCTCGCTCGACAAAGCGATAGTTCGTCGATTGGCGTCTGGCCCTACGAAGTGATTATTGCCGGAGACGTTTACCTCAAGCGCTTGGGACCGAAGCGGCCATTCAAGACGATGAAGGAAATGATCACCACGGTCGGACCGGACAAGTTCGTCGACTCTTATGTGATGGCACTGTCGTATCCACCTATTGATGAGGACCCTGGATTCATGCGGCGTTACCGAGGCCGCCAAGCGATCCGTGACCTGGTCGAGAGTCTGCTCACCCGGTACGATCTGGACGCGTTTGTTATCCAGTATGTCTCGACGCCGCCGCTTGCGAAAAGCGTTTCTGGCTCCGCTGCGCCTGCCGGTGGACGCGACTCGCGCGAACTTCGCGGCGGCGGCATTGTATCTTCCGCTGGCCTCCCCGGCATCGTCATGCCCGCGGGTTACACGAAGGACAACTTGCCGGTTGGTATCGAGTTCATCGGGAAGTCGTTCGATGACCTGCGGTTACTGCAAGTAGCCTACGGTTACGAACAGGCAACTAAGAAGCGTCACTCTCCGCAAATCACGCCGGCGCTGCCCGGCGAGAAGTTCGACTACTGAAACCTGCAACTTAGTTTTGTTACAATTATGGGCAATGCGCTAATACGAATGGCGTCTTTCCGCCGTCCGACGAGGAATAGTTCCATGCTCGAAGCCTATCGCGCATTTGCATCCGCCTTGTTGCCCCTAGCTGCGGGCTTCCTTCTTTCTCTCGCCGCCAACGCCCAACAAGTGCCAAAGGAACTGCAACCGCCTGCCAACGAACGACTCCTTCTGCAGGTGCATGCCAAGGGCGACCAGATCTACACCTGCAAAGCCGATGGCGCACAATTTACCTGGACGTTGGATGCTCCCGATGCCCAGCTCTTCGGTAAAAGCGGCAAGCCGTTCGGTAAGCATTTCGCTGGGCCGTCCTGGGAAGCGAACGATGGCGGTCGCGTCATGGGAAAAGCTGTGGCTAACGCGCCTTCGCCCGATTCCGAATCCATCCCATGGCTGCTGGTCTCAGTAGTTAGCCATAACGGAGAGGGCGTGCTCGCGCGTGTCACATCCATCCAGCGCGTCAACACCAAGGGTGGCAAAGCACCCGCATCCGGCTGTGATGCGGCGCATGTCGGCCAGGAAGCCCGTGTACCCTATTCCGCCGACTATATATTCTTCGCCCCAAAATAAGTCCAAATCGTTTGGGCCGAGACCGGGCAAAACAAGAGTTTTACTCATAGCCACGCCAATGCAGCGCAGTCAGTTTTGTGGACACTGGCAAACGTAGTTTCAGGTAACTGTGATTTCGGCCACTTACCGAGAAGAGGACTTCAGGGGGCCTAGACTATACAAAAAGATTATTCGGCTTTCTTGCCAGTTCGACTTGACGTCGAGTTCTCTCACGAATTAAAATTTGCCGCGGTCAACCAGCCCGCCCGACCATCGCGTGAGCGAGAAAGGGACGGCATGGGCATTCCGGTAACGCTTTCCACAAGAATTTCTTCAAGCACTCCAGCTCGCTTCGGGGTAGCACTCCTCGCGACGATCCTAGCCTTGCTAGTTGCTCGAGGCATGAACGTATTAGCAGGTGGCTCGTCGCCGTACGTTGCGGAGCTCGCGGCGGTAGCGTTTTCCGTCTGGATTTGCGGCACCGGACCGGCCTTCGCCAGCCTTGCGCTCTCGCTCCTGACCGTTGACTATTGGTTTATCCCGCCGACCCATTCGCTGCGAATCATGCATACGGTAGACTGGGCCAATTTCCTTGCGTTCCTATGCACAGCGGTTGTGATCGTAGCGATTGGAGAAGCAAACCTCCGTGAGCGAAAACGATTGCAGATTGCCGCGGGAGCACTGGAAGAAAAGGTCCGGGAGCGGTCGCGCGAACTCGTTCACGCGAATCACAGCCTGCGGCAGCTCACCGCGCGGCTGCTGAATTTGCAGGACGAGGAACGACGACGGATTGCGCGAGAATTGCATGACAACGCCGGGCAAGCGCTGTCAGTACTTGCGATGAATCTCGGTGCGGTGGCAGAAGACCTCAGTCGGCTGACGAAAACGGCGGACAAGGTGGCGGATAGCGCCAGCATGGTCCGGCAGATGAGCGATGACATCCGAACGATGTCATACCTGCTACACCCGCCGCTACTGGATGAGATGGGACTTGCGCCTGCCCTGAAGTGGTACATCGAAGGGTTTGCGGAGCGAAGCAAGATTGCGGTGGACCTGGAGTGCAGCAAGGATTTTGGGCGACTTTCACGAGAAGTGGAAATAGCCATTTTTCGAATCGTGCAGGAATGCTTGATAAATATTCATCGCCACTCGGGCAGTCTTACAGCCGGAATTCAGATCGCTTGTTCGGACAGCTATGTGCGGTTGGAAGTAAGAGATAACGGTAAAGGGATATCGCCCGAGATGCGCAACCAGATGGAATCGGGCGGTACGCTTGGAGTAGGTGTTCGAGGGATGCGGGAAAGGGTAAGCCAGTTGGGCGGCAGCCTCGATATCAGTTCCGATGGCGCAGGCAAGGGAACTCGCATCGTGGTGCGGCTGCCAGCCACAGAAATCGGTCTGACTCAGGAGGCGGCAAGGACCGCCGGGTAGGATCGACATAGAGTTACGAGCCGGCTTTCGCCTACTTAGCGCAACCATTATCCGGCGGCGAAACTTTCAGGAACAGTACGGTCCCGGAGAAAACGAATCAGGAATTTGAGCGCAAGCAGCCATCCTTCAACGCGTTGGCCTGAAATCCGGGAATCTTCGCTGCCCGCGAATTCGGTTCAGGATTGCGAAAGATCACTGCCGTCTCCGGCAACTGATGTCCGAGCACTTGAATCCGTTGAACCTTCACCTGGAGGCCGCGTCGGGTGGATGCTCGATCGTCGTCTCTTGTCTGTGGAATAGCTGCCAGCGGCCGTCTCGCTTGACCCACGCACGAATTACATGAAAAGGCTGCTCGCCGCTCGCTTGGTGATCGGCGATCATGATTGCGGCATCGCCAAAATTGAACACCTGAAGCGAAACCATCTTGGGGAGAATTACCGGACCGGAGCCTGTTTGCTTGATTTGCGCTACCCGCTCCTCTTTTGTGTCGAGCTTACCTGTGTATCGCCGGCCGATCCCCTTGAATTCCTCGGCCACGTGGTAAGCCCAAGTCGCCGCGTCACGCTCAGTGACGGCCGTTTCCACGGCCTGGTACGCTTTGACGACTTCCTGTTGATCCGCCGTTTTCGGCGTGAATGGGACTGAACGGCAGGGATTTTCGCAGCCTGGCGCATCCGTCCCGACATTTCCGACGGGAGGCAGTTGCTGACTCAACGCGCCTTTCGGAAGAACTCCAGTACTCTGTTGGGCGAACAATCGCCAACCGGCTGGCCGCTTCACCCAGATACGCACGAAGAATATGTCAGCCTGTCCTCGATGGGCGCCTAAACCCCTAACGATTGCAAGCTGCCCATAATCCCGGGCTTCCATATCGGTGTACTCGATGTCGCTGTTTTGCGAGGGCGTCCTTGAGTCCCGGAGAAACTGTGCACGGGGCCGGGTTTGCCCAGTCTCGTTTGTCCAGGTGAACTGCTCATCCAGGAGATCTCCGATTGCTTTTTCGTTCCCCTTTTTGAGGGCCGACTGCAGTGTCTGGTCGGCCTTAAGCACCGCTGGATTATTGTCAGCGCTTCCAGCGGCTAATGCTTCTCCTGCATTTGCAGTCCATAGGCGCAGACAAATCGCGCTGATGACGAAAAAGCTTCCCACGAGTCGTTTCACAGCAGCCCCTCTGAATATTGGATTAAGGAATGAACCGGAATTTTCGATTTGGACCTCTGTCTCGCGCATCGTACTCCTCGTTCGCCTTCGACACAACAAATTTGCCACTATATGAGCCGCAGGTCACCGAAGTGTTGGTGTGTGATCCACAAAAGAACGCGCTGCTGAAAGTCGGCAACAAGAGTGATCGCATCGATGCGCGGAAGCTGGCTGAGTTGTTGCGGTCCAATCTTCTCCGTTCGGTCTATCACGGAGAGCACGGCGTAAGAACCTTGAAGGAATTGTCCCGCAGTTATCTGGCGATCAGCGCTGATCTGGCTCGCGTGATGACGCGCTTCAAGGCGGTGTACCGCAGTTGGGCCATTGCCTGCGCCGGCAAGCAAGTCTATGCGCCCCGTTCAAGATCATATTTCATCGACGACGACCAATAGCACGTTTCCCGAGTCAGGCAGCATTCTTGTGACTGGCTCAAATTCCTGCCCTCTTTTTGAAGGAACTACGAAGTAACGGCCCGGGGGAAGCGAATAGTACGTTCGAAGGTCTCGCATAAAATCGTAGTTGGGTTTCGAAAAACTAGCATGGATGCTCGTATGGGGTGGAATATCGATTGGAAAATTCCGGGTACACGACAAGATGTTCACTTGTCCGTTTTGCTTGAGTTTCTTCTCTTCTTCCTCCGCAACGCTTAGCACACGCCGAGCGGAAGAGTCGAACACATCGATGCCCAGAAGCCAAAACCAATCGATACCATCGCATGTCATCACTGACTTCGGAGTTTCTGTTGGATTGCATATCCAAAGCAGCGCGGGAACTATTTCTCCGTATGTAACCTCTCTCGTAGATATGCCCCAGAGGAGGCCTTCCTCCGAACGGAACATCACCGGATTTCCAGTGTCCGCCGAGACGTCGCGGGTGCACTCGCTTGGTAAGAGGACGTTAGCGGCGGTCCGTTGTTGTTCGCGATCTTGCTGCGCACGATCGTATTGACTATTCATCGGATCGCCATCGTACCGGCCTGCACGCCACGCAGTCACACGGAGCTGGCCGCAATATCCAACTTCAAATGGAAGGCGTATCTGCTGTTTGTCACCGGGCAGCGACATATCCAGTCCTCCCATAACATTGCACTGGAAGTCAGCATCCAGTACGGTGCGCGATACCATGAAGTGCGCGGATTGATTCGGACGTAGCTCAATCCATCGGTTCTCACGCGACTTGAATAGCGAAGACGAGCAGTTTCGGCAGATGACCGCCAGGATTGAACCGCTGGTCATTTCCGAGGGGTTAACGATTTTAAATTCGGGAACGCCGCCGAGCATGCAGCTCTCACCCGAGACATTCGTCAGCTCGAAGACTTTCCCATCTTCCCAGTTTTGTCCCGATGGCGCATAAGCCCTTGGCCGGTCCCAGTGGTTTCCCAATTCGACTACCGGAGATGTTAGTTTCATTTGGGAGGCCTGACAACGGGGAGCGCTCGTGTCAATTGTGGGCAACATCGGCTGCTGCGGATCGCGTATGGAGAGTTCTGTGCTGGCATACGCCAATGCCGGCTTGCCATCCTGAACCACATCACTCACAACGTTGTATTCAACACGTCCCGTTCCTTCAGGCAGAAGCCCGAAGTCCCGGATCACCAGCCGTATTCCCTTTACACTGCGTTGCGAGGGTTGCCGTCCAGAACCGTTCTCGCAGTAGTTCAAATAGATATTCGTCCGCCCGTCCGCTTCGCGCTTTCGCAAGCTGCGAAAGGGACAGTTCGCAACAGCCGGCAAAGGTACTTTGAGAAACAGCTCGAAGTAGCCCCAAAAACCAAATTCTGGACTTGTCACTAGGTATTCAACGTCAGAATCCGCTCGGAGAGTGGCTGCGCCAGGCGGAGCTACTTTCAACTCCTCGGACACAGGAGCCGTCTTCGCTGCAACGCCGGTCGCCGGCAATTGGGAACGCTCCAACCATTCCTTCGAAATAGGTTCGTCAGGAACATAAGGCCCCAGACGGTATTCTGATCGCCAGATTTGGCCGCAACTTTGCATCTGGAGGTGTCGAACTTCCATGAGCGGTTTCTTGTCAGGGAGGCTTCTGGGGAAGCTGTAGGAGAGCGTCATGTCATCGTGCCCTGTGCAATTATCTACGACGATACCGCTGATCTGAATCGGGGCCGACGACCAGGCCAGCAATAGGTGAGCTACTTCGCCGCCAGCAAGATGTTGGGACTTCAGTTTGAACGCAAGCGCGGTTTGGCTTGAGTCAGGAGGCAGCCAACTTTCCCACGGTTTATTGTTATCAGGTGTGAAATCAGCGGCGAGCGGCACGAGCAAGCAAGTTGCTTGATCGCGGTTCCGAATTTCCACGGCGAGCCGATGCAGATCCGATTTCGGAGCGAACTCAATCTGAGGCGATAGTTTGATATCGAGTTGCTTAGGAGAACACTCCGGCGGCTGCGAGTTCTGCGCATATCCGTTGGAGGTCGAGCCTAATAGTAATCCGGCAAGAAAAGTGCTCAGCAGGACATTTCGCATTGAGAAGATCAAGAGATCCACGCTCCTACTATGAAGTGACGTTTTAAAGCCGATGTTAGGCAATAATACTACGAGAAAGGATTGCGTAGACCCAAGCTTCAGACGGGCACCTCAACTTCTAAGCGCTACTTCGACTGCATCATCTTCGCGGCATGGAATGGGTCCCGATAAACGCATTATAAAAGGGCGCCCCTTTGAAGTAGGTTTTGATTGTTCGCATCAACGCCTACCGAAAGGAGCACCCTCATGAATGACGCCAAGTATATTGGGCTGGATGTTCACAAGGAAACGATCTCTGTTGCTGTTCTGGATTCGGCCGGCAAGCTGGTGATGGAATGCATCCTGGAAAGGAAAGCGGCAACCATCCTGGAGTTTATTCACGGACTGCGCGGAAGCTTGCATGTGACTTTTGAAGAAGGAACCTGCGCGGCGTGGTTGCACGATTTGCTCAAGCCTCACGTCACAGACGTGGTGGTGTGTGATCCGCGCAAGAATGCCCTGCTGAAAGCCGGGAACAAAAATGACCGCATCGATGCACGGAAGCTGGCCGATCTTCTCCGGACCGGGCTTCTCACCTCGGTCTAACACGGAGAAAACGGTGTAGGGACTTTGAAAGAGTTGGCTCGTGGTTACCTGGCGCTGAACCGAGATGTCACGCGGGTGACGAATCGTGTGAAAGCTGTTTACGGAGGCTGGGCGATTCCGTGCGCGGGCCAGCGAGTGTACGCACCGCGCTATCGCTCGCAGTGGCTCGGCAAGATCGCCGAAACCGGGGTGCGCCGGCAGGCAGAGATTTACTACCAGCAACTGCTTCCCATCGCAGGAGTAGAAACTGCAAGAAAGGTCGCTGAGTCCAGCCTACCCTCTAACCAGTTAATGCAGAGGGCAGAGACCGGTGGGCGCGGCAAAAGATGACTGAATCATCCGATCAGCGCAAGGTCCCGGTGAAAGGCGTCGTACCCGTGAGGAGGCACGCGCATCTTTGCGTTATGTAGGAGGAACAATGGCACGAAAAGTTCTGCAGCACCGGAACAACACGCCCGCACGTTGGTGGAAATGGTCCCGATTGGCAAAAATCCCACTGCGCAACGCGAGAGTCGCACAGAAAATCACGAATGGTTGTGGGCCAACAAGCCGCACGAGGCGACCAACTTTAATGGCCCGGTCGGTTGTCTTGAACTGGCGGCGAGCACGATGGACGGCGTGCTTCATCGCGATAACGATTATTGTTGATCCTGCACAATCTCAGCAAACCAAGCCCGCGGAACCTAATGTCGCAGCCGCCAACAGGGCTGTCCAATCGCAGTTGCCGTTTAGCGATCGACAGGACTTCGAGGACGCGACGCGGGGATTCATCGCGACAACACCCGACCCGGGCAATCCAGATCGCTGGGCATTTCTTGAGCACGAGGCGCCGCCGACCGTAAATCCAAGTCTTTGGCGTCAGGCGCAACTCAACGCCACAAACGGATTGTTTAAGGTCACTGACGGCGTTTTTCAGGTCCGCGGTTTCTCGCAGGCGAATATGACGATCGTGGAGGGTATGACCGGTCTCATCGTCATCGACACACTCAGTACACCCGGAGCAGCGCGCGAAGCTCTCGACCTCTATTTTGCGCACCGTCCACGCAAGCCGGTCGTGGCAGTAATCTACAGCCACAGTCACCCCGATCACTATGGCGGCGTGAGTGGGGTGGTCTCGCAAGCCGAGGTGGCTGCCGGAAAAACGAAGCTCATTGCGCCAGCGGGAATGGACTCGCGCTTGGCGTTCCATCCCACGAGGATGCGGCGGACCCGTGATACCGTGCCGACTGGCGGAAAGACGATGATCGGCCGCCCGGAAGTCAGCACGAGGGACTCCGCGAGGCCGGGAGGGCGAGCTGTCTCGTCCGCAGGCTGCGGTCGGGCAATCACTACCAGGTCCGCGTAGTACGCATGCACGCCCACCTCGCTGGTCAGGTAGGACAGCGACCTCCACTCTGACTCTGCCCGGATTCCGTGACGACGGACGATGCTGTCAAACAGGGCCCGGTAGTCTGCGTCGATTCTTTCCAGTTGTTCGCGGTGCACCTCGCTAACGCGTAGCATGCCCTTGCCGCGCGCGAACGTCTCCGCCGGCGTAATTGTGGGTTCCGGCTGCAGGAATACGCCTATCAGGCTCGCGCCGTGCTCTTCGGCCAGTACGCCGGCGAACTCCAAAATTCCTCCCGCCTTGGTACGCCCATCGATGAAGACGACGATTTCTCCGAATCCAGCACTGCCCTTGTCTGCGCTCAAGGCGGCAGGCTCAGACGGCGGATAACACGTTGACTGATTGGTGGCCATGGTTCCTCCTTCTCCTCGTGCGTTCACTCACATCTGACGATTCGACTTTTTCCTCTCGATGTCGTGCACGACGTGCCTTATGTACATACCGGTCGCGATGAGTTCCGCGCCTTCTTTGGAAAATTCGGCGAGCACCTTCTCCCCGCCCTTGTCGACGAAGGTCACGCCAGTAAGGTCAATCACGCACTTGCGTTCCCGGCGAACGGTTTCTGTTCTCGTCCAGTTGGACTTCAGTTCCAAAATCCACGGATGCACGAGTCGGCCTTCAAGCGTCCACCTTTGTTCGGTGAGCGTCTCAGCAATCGTGATGCGTAGCATTCCCATGACTCGCGCTTCGTCCAGTGCTGGTGTTCACTGCGCGGTGTAGCCACCGTCGAGCCGCAGCTCCGCGCCAGTGACGAACGCTGCCTCGTCGCTTGCGAGATAGACAGCGCCAGCGGCGATATCCTCGGGTTGCCGGTTCGGCCCTCGGGCGTTTGGGAAATGACCCACGCCAGCGTGTCTTTCGGCATTTCCTCCATCATGGGCGTGTGGATGGCTCCCGGATGGATTGCATTAACTCGAATGTTATTTTTAGCGTAGGTGACCGCCGCGTTCTTCGTGAGATGGGCTACTCCCGCCTTTGTGGCGTGATAGCTTGCAGCGCCGGGAGCGGCCACACTGCCCCAGATGGAAGAGAGATTGATGATGGAGCCCCCGCCATTGGTGAGCATTCCGGGAATTACAGCGCGCATCCCCAGCATGACCGAAGTCAGATTGACAGCTAATGCGCGATTCCAATCCTCTAATTGGACTTCGTGAACGCGCGCATGCTGAATGATCGCGGCGTTGTTGACGAGTACATGAATTTGACCGTGCTCCTCCAGCAGCCGAGACGTGATCCGTATCCAGAGCGCTGGATCGGACACGTCGCCCTGAAAGAATTGTTGCCCACTCAAAAGCTTGGTCCTGGGTTCTTTGTAATCGCTAACGGCGACGAAAGCGCCTTCCTTCACAAAGCGGTCGGCGATACCGCGACCAATGCCTTGTGCCGCACCGGTGACGATCGAAATTTTATCTTTGAGTTTCATTTATAAATCCTCCGTGATCTTTGCCTCTACCGGAAATAGATGACTGGTTGGGGGACCGGTCTCATACAATCTCGGCTCGAATTTCATAAGCCACCCTTATGACGGAGTTTCTCCGGAGGTTGCTCCTGCTATGCTGGACAAATGTTGGAGAACCGCCACTTACGGTATTTCGTTGAGGTGGCAAAGTGCCTGCATGTTACGAAGGCAGCCGAGCGTCTGCATATTGCTCAGCCGGCTCTGACGCAGAACATCCACCAGCTTGAAGAAGAACTCGGCGTTGAGCTGTTTCACCGCGAGGGGCATCGGCTAACGCTGACGCAAGCCGGTCAGGTCTTTCTTAATGAAGCAGAAGCAAGTCTCTTGCAATTCGATCATGCGCAGAGGGCTGCTCAAAGAGCGGCGCGGGGCGAGGTCGGCAAACTGGCACTGGGATTCCAGAGTATGGCAGGTCTTTCGGTTGTTCCCCACACTCTTCAGCGTTTTCAGAGCTCGTATCCGGATGTGCAGGTAGTGTTGCATGAGATGGCTCCGCAATGCTGAAAAGCTCATTGCGCAGCGGAGAAATAGATGCTGCTTTGTTTTATGCGGTTT
>JAOAPW010000420.1 GCA_025463105.1 Candidatus Acidiferrum typicum
GAAGTGCATCGTGAAATTGGGCTGCTGGGGACCGGTTGTCAATTGCAACGTGCCAAAGCGCGGCTGGATGGCGGGCATCGGCGGATGCCCGAACGTCGGAGGCATCTGCATCGGCTGCACCATGCCAGGGTTCCCGGATAAGTTCATGCCGTTCATGGATGAGCCGCCGGGAGCAAGGGTTTCCTCGGCCGCGATCAGTATTTATGGTAAGGCCATCCGATCCCTCCGCGCATTTACCAACGATACGGTGAACAAGGAACCAAAATGGCGGCATCCTCGCCCGGAACTCACCACTGGTTATAGGCCCGCGGCGTACTAACAGATAAAGGAGCGAAAATCATGGCCACGATAACGTCTGTAGCGAAGGAAACGCCAACTGGTTCGAGAAAACTCGTGGATATGAACTGGGATCCAATTACTCGGATCGTTGGGAGCCTAGGAATCTTCACGAAGATCGACTTTGATAATCGGCAGGTTGTCGAATGCAAAAGTACCTCGTCGATTTTCCGTGGCTACAGCATTTTCATGAAGGGCAAGGATCCCCGAGACGCGCACTTTATTACTAGCCGTATCTGCGGAATCTGCGGCGACAACCACGCCACCTGCGCGACGTATGCGCAGAACATGGCTTTTGGCGTGCGGCCACCCGCTCTCGGGGAGTGGATTGTGAATCTCGGCGAAGCGGCCGAGTACATGTTCGACCACAACATTTTTCAGGACAATCTAGTCGGCGTCGATTTCTGCGAACAAATGGTAAAGGAGACAAACCCTTCCGTGCTTGCAAAGGCGGAAAAAACCGCCTCGCCACATTCGAATCTCCACGGATTCCGAACCATTGCGGACATAATGCGCGCGCTGAATCCCTTTACGGGATCGTTCTATCTCGAAGCTTTGCAAATGAGCCGCATGACTCGAGAGATGTTTTGCTTGATGGAAGGGCGGCACGTGCATCCGTCCACGCTGTACCCGGGCGGAGTCGGTACCGCGGCGACAATTCAGTTGTTCACGGATTACCTTGTGCGCTTGATGAAGTATGTAGAGTTCATGAAGAAGGTCGTCCCGCTGCATGATGACCTGTTTGATTTCTTCTACGAAGCGCTTCCCGGATATGAAGAGGTTGGCCGGCGGCGAGTTCTGTTGGCGTGCTGGGGTTCGT
This sequence comes from Candidatus Acidiferrum typicum, assembly GCA_025463105.1. Lineage (GTDB taxonomy): Bacteria > Acidobacteriota > Terriglobia > Acidiferrales > UBA7541 > Palsa-360. Next base: position 1,157 of record JAOAPW010000420.1, read on the forward strand.
TCAACAATCCAGCGGTTTGCGACTACACCTACAAGCGCATGACCGAGTGGGGTCGCGCGATGTATGTGACTCCGGGCGTCGTCGTGGACGATAAATTGGTGACGAACGACCTGGTGGATATCAACCTGAACATCCGAATCTTGCTTGGACACTCCTTTTACGACGATTGGGAGGGTAGCGAGAAGTTTGTGCGAAACGATCCGTTAGGCAATCCGGTGGATCAGAGGCATCCCTGGAACCAGACAACGATCCCGCGACCCCAGAAACGCGACTTTGCCGGCAAGTACACGTGGGTTATGTCCCCCCGCTGGTTGGACAAGAGGACTGGCGATCATCTTGCGCTCGATACCGGTGGCGGACCGATCGCGCGACTCTGGGCGACAGCATTGGGGGGGCTGGTGGACATTGGCTACATCAAGTCGACCGGGCGGAGCGTGAAGATGTATCTGCCGAAAACGGCCTCGCTTCCCGAAGTCGAATTCGAATGGAAGATTCCAAAGTGGAGCAATGCGATCGAGCGCGACCGCGCTCGGACGTACTTCCAAGTGTACGCGGCGTCAGCTGCTCTTTACTTTGTTGAGCAAGCATTGGCGGAATTGCACGCTGGACGGACCAAAACCTGGTCGGACTTCACCGTGCCGCAGGATGCCATCGGCTGCGGGTTCCACGAAGCAGTTCGCGGTGTTCTGTCGCATCACGTCGTGATCCGCGACGGCAAAATCGCGAACTACCATCCATACCCGCCGACGCCCTGGAACGCGAATCCGCGCGACATTTATGGAACACCAGGGCCGTACGAGGATGCGGTGCAGAACACGCCAATTTTCGAGGAAAATGGCCCAGACAAATTCAAGGGCATTGACATCATGCGGACGGTGCGAAGCTTCGACCCCTGCTTGCCATGTGGCGTACATATGTATCTGGGCAACGGAAAGTTGCTTGAGACTCATCACTCACCGATGTTTGGGCTCCACGCTTGATGTTCTTGGGACATCAAGTTGAAGCGGGTGGCTACGCACTAGAAAGTGGACAGAAGGTTTTTCTTTTCCACTGCGGCCACCCGCTTCCGTTTGTTTTTGAATGAAACTATGGCGCAGGACACTGCATTCCAGAAAAGAATTCAGCGCATCGGAGAAGTTGTCGGGCAACTGGAAACGGCAGCTGACCCGAACTCGCGGGCGATGACGAAGGAGCTACTTGAGTCGTTAATGGCGTTGCACGGGGCCGCGTTGGAACGAATTCTGGAATTAGCTTCCGAGGTCGGCGAAGCCGGGGAAACGATCATCGCTAAATGTGGACGCGATGAGTTGGTGAGCAGCGTGCTCCTTCTGTACGGGCTGCACCCGCTGGATTTACATTCTCGCGTGACGCGCGCGCTGGAAAAATTGCGGCCCTACCTTGAATCTCACGCGGCTAATGCGGAACTTGCCTCCGTCGGCGCCGATGGCGGAGTCAGGGTGCGACTTCATCTGAAGTCGAATGGCTGTGGCTCTTCTACGGTGAAATCCACTGTGGAAGCAGCGCTACAAGATGCTGCGCCGGATGCGGCAGCTATCACGATCGAAGCGACTGGGGCAGCGCTTACCGGCTCCGGGTTTGTTTCGGTGGCGCAGCTCCAGGGCGGCCAAGCAATGCCTGGGCTGTCCATTGCGCCGGCTCAACGGAGTGGAGACTGACATGCCTTCCGCGTTTTCGCCGCAGCAGGAAAACGCGTTCGCGGCACTTCGCCAGTTTGCGCGCAAACGGGCGTTCGCCGAGCGCTGCGAAATGTGCAGCCGCGAGCTCGCCGCTGATCATGAGCATTTGGTCGAGCCCGCGAGCCGCAAACTAGTCTGCGCCTGTTCCGCTTGCGCAATTCTTTTCGAAGGGCAGAGCGGCGCGAAGTACAAGCGCGTCCCCCGCGAGGTGATCTTCCTGCAGGATTTCCAGATAACAGACGGGCAATGGGATGGATTGATGGTTCCGATCGAAATGGCTTTCTTTTTCCATAGCACCCCGCACGGAAAAGTCATTGCCCTATACCCCAGTCCGGCGGGGCCAACGGAATCGCTGCTTACTCTGGACGCATGGACTGAAATCGCGCAATCCAACCCGGCCCTAAGCGGGATGCAAGCGGACGTGACGGCACTGCTCGTCAACCGAGTTGGCCACGGCCGGGGTGCTTCGGCGGAGTACTACCTTGTTCCCATCGATGAATGCTACAAGCTGGTCGGCCTGATTCGCAGTTATTGGCGCGGCCTCTCTGGTGGCACGGAAGTATGGCGCGAAATTGGCGCGTTTTTCGCCGCGCTCAAGAAGAGGGCCGGTGTTGGGCAGGGTGCGCATGCCTGACCTACGACTGACGATCGAAAGTGTTGATGTGGCCAAGTACGCGGCCGCGCCGCTATTAGTGTTCAAGGTAGGAATTGCCAACGAGCCCGAAGAGGAGATTATTCATACCGTCGCGCTGCGAACGCAAATCCAGATCGAAGCCAGCCGTCGGAAATATGACGTTAACGAACAAGCTCGGCTTATGGATCTTTTTGGCGAACCGGATCGCTGGGGCCAAACGTTGCGTACCATGTTGTGGACTCACACCAGTGTTGTCGTGCCGCGTTTCACTGGCACCGTGCTTGCGGATCTTCCTGTCCCCTGTACTTTCGATTTCAATGTGGCGGCAACAAAATACTTTCACGGGGTGACCAGCGGAGATTTGCCATTGTGTTTTCAATTTAGTGGCACTGTTTTTTACCAGAGTGAGGACGGAACTCTCCAGGTTGCTCCGATCTCCTGGGACAAAGAAGCTAAGTACCGTTTGCCCGTGAAGGTCTGGAAAGACCTCATGGACATGTATTACCCAAATTCCGCGTGGCTTGCGTTGCAAAGAGATACGTTTGAGAAGCTGTACCAATACAAGGTGCGCGAAGGCATTCCAACCTGGGAAGAAGCGCTGGAGAGGGCGCTGAGTGCTCTTCCAGAAACGGTGCGTTTATGAACGCCGCGCTTCTGGACGGGATCGTGAACGCCGTCCTCTACGAAGGCTACATGCTTTACCCGTACCGCCCTTCCGCCGTGAAAAATCGGCAGAGATTTAATTTTGGCGTTATTTACCCCCGCGCTTACAGTGAGGCGCAGGGAGGCACGGATCCATGGACGATGCAGACCGAAGTCCTGGTACAAGGGGACGGCAAGCCTCAGTGCGCGGTGCGGGTCAGATTTCTGCGCATGGTCGATCGTTCTCTCGCCAAACTGCGGACGCCTACACGTGAATTGTCGCTAGTGACAGAACAAGATATTGAAAAGGTTGAGCGATTAAACCTTAAAGACCAGGTCTTGTACGCATGGCAAGAAGCTGTTGAAGAAACGATCGAAGTGACCGAGTTCGATCTTTCCGCTCTTGCTGCGCAATCCATGCAATGGCCATTCCGGCTATCCGCAACGCAAACGAGAGAAGCGGTCCGTGATGCGAGTGGCTTGATTGTTGGAGTCATTTACCGCGAGAAAGCAACGGTTGCAGGGACAATTGAACTCTCATCGGAACGCCTGGACCCAGGAGTGTTCCGTCTTACGGCGCGCATTTCAAATACTTCGCGCATAGAGAGTCTTGTCACGCGTGAAGCAGCCCTTTCGCGCTCTCTCGTTTCTGCTCATACAATTCTCGAGGTGCGTGGCGGTGAATTTGTTTCCCTCGTAGATCCTCCAGACCCGTGCATTATTTTTGCACTGGCTTGCCAAAACATCGGTACTTGGCCGGTCCTAGTCGGGCAGGAGGGCGAACGGGACACCATGCTGTCCTCGCCGATCATCCTCTACGACTATCCACAAATCGCCCCGGAAAGCCCGGGAGATTTGTTCGACGGCGCGGAGATCGACGAGATTCTTTCGCTCCGCATAATGACTATGACCGATAACGAAAAACAAGAAATGCGGCAGTCCGACGAGCGTACTCGGCAAATTCTGGAGCGCACAGAAGCTTTACCCACCGAGCAATTCATGAAGCTTCACGGAGCATTGCGTGGGCTGCGCACCATCAAAGGGGAGAGGCCATGAACGAATGGGAATGGCAGCTCCTCGAAGACAAGACTCCGGTCGAGTCGCTCGAGATCAGTGGCGTTCAAGTCCGTCGCGGTGATCGTGTCAAGTTGCGCCCGCGAGCCGTTGGAGATGTCTTCGATCTCGCGCTCGAGGGGAAAATCGCTGCCATCGAATCCATTGAGCAAGACTACGAAGGCAAGTTGCACATCTGCGTCGTCGTCGACGACGATCCTGGTAGAGACATCGG
>JAOAPW010000442.1 GCA_025463105.1 Candidatus Acidiferrum typicum
TGTTTGGCATAGATGGGGATGGCGTCTTTCCAGGTAGCCCGTCCGCAGAGCACGCCCGAAAAATTGACTCCTGTTTCGGAGGCCAGCTCGAGAGTTTCCGTGAAGGTCTCGTTGCTCACGCCGGCGGACAAATAAATAAAGGGCTTCTTCGCGGCGGCAGCCGCCCTACGAAAATGTTCCTTGGCTTCTTCGCGCGTGTAGACTGATTCGCCCTTGTTGGCGCGCGTTCCCTTGACGTACGCCATCGTAACCGGCACTTCGACTTTCAAGACGTCCACGGCGTATTGAGGTTTGCTGAACTCTTCCATGCTGCGTGTGACGACCGCAGGCTTCTTTTTTGCGAACTCGATGCCCTTCTCGTCGACTCCCTCTTCGTATCCCACGAATTCCAGGAAAAATGGGACGTCGGCAGCGGTGCATTCGCCGCCGATGCGCTCGACCCAGGCGTGCTTTACGTCATTAATTTCCGGCGGATCAAACGGCGTGTAGTAGAGAAGAATCTTGACGCAATCTGCGCCGTCGGCAACGAGGCGCGGAACCGAATAGTGGTCCAGCAAATCGGGTAAACGCCCGGGACGCGTGTTGTCGTAGCCGCTATTCTCGTACGCGAGCAGGAGTCCGGCGTTCTTGGCGCGCTGCTTGGCGGCGGAAAGTCCGTACTCAGGGTCGAGCAGGATGGCGCTGGCATGCGGCGTGAGAACGCGCACGACAGCTTCCTTGAACTCCGCCATCATCTGCTTCGTGACCGCTTTTTTGTCGATGCCTTTATCCTTGGCGATCGCGCTCATCAGCGAGCCGCGCTGGTCCATTGCAGCCGCACCGATCACTCCGCGTGAATCCGAAACTGCTTCGAGGCCTTTGCGTTTTCCCGGGGTTAGCTTCATCCGAAATTCCTCCACCCATAAACTAGGACTACCAATATCGCAACAAGCGCTGCGGAATTCAAGTCCTTCTGACGGAGAATTTCGGGGAGACCCACTTTACAAATAGAGGATGCAATGTTCGCCCGCGCCGATTTTAATGTTGCGGTCAAACTGATCGAGCAGTTCCACGCCATTTGCGGCTAGAAAAGGAAGCACGGACAAGGAGCGTTCCTGCAATTCGTCGTTGGGAAACAACAGGCTGGTGATTTCGCGCTCATGTGAATCAAGCACGCCGGTTCGGAATCCCTCGGCACGCCCGGCTTTGGCGCGCACACTGTTGAATTGATGCAGCATTTTTTCCGCAGCGGTATCCAGAGCTCCGGTGAGAGTCTGGTCGAGTTTGGCCAACGGCTCGCGCAATTCCCGCAGCAGACTTGTTAGATTTCTCTCTCCCTCGGCGAAACGCTCGGCAAGTTCGCGTGGTAAAACTTGCGATTCCATCTTTGCCCGAAGTTTCTGCCGCCCGGCGAAGACATCGCGCACGTCCAGTTTATATTTCTTGAGCAAAGTCGCGACGTGAGCAGTCACGAGCGTAAATGCGGCTCGCGGCAGAATCGCAGGCGCCCGTCCGAGCAGGCGTTTATAAATAAGCGACGTTTGCGCGTGATAGGCGATTTCCGCCGGGCCGCCGATATATGCGATGGAGGGCAGCAGCGTATCCTGAATCACCGGACGCAGCAGCGCGTTCGCGCTGAATTGTTCCGGATGATTCTCCACGGCCTTCCAGGTATCCTCGAATGACTCCTGAATGGCTCCGGCAACGTATCCGCCATTTCTCGGGCGAACAGGTACTCGCAGGCCGTCGACGATGCGGAATACCAACGTGCTGTTTTCGGTGACCTTGACTTGCGCGTGGAAGCCGGCCCGCTCGAGCGCCACGGATCGCTCCACAAGTTCTTTTGCGAGACTTTCGTGCTCCTTGAGAGCGCGCAACATGGTCTGCGCGGACAGTCGATGCAATTCCGGCGACAACGGATCCAGAAATATCAGCCCACGCCCCGCGAAAATCCGCGTCATGAGTTTCGCAAATGAAGTACCGAAGGTTTCCTCGGGTCGATAACTTTCGGTAATCCACTTCGCTACATCCTCGGCCGCTGCTCCCTCCAGCATGGCACTTGCACGGGAAGCAATCTCACGCATAGATTCGCCCAGCGTAATTTCGCCAACACGCCGGCCCTCAGCGCCAGGATTGCTCAAGTCAAAACGTTCCAGACCTGTACGAGCGCCGAAAAAACAATGATTCACTTCGGCGAGGTCATGATCTTCCGTCGCGAGCCAAAAAACCGGAACTGCGTTGGTTCCCTTCGCCGTCAATTCGTTCGCCAGACGAATTGCGGTCAGTGCTTTGTAAACGCTGAAGGCCGGGCCTCCGAGCAATCCCACCTGTTGCCCGGTGACTACCGCGAATGCGCCATTCTCCAGCCTGTCAAGATTTCGATTCGTTTCCGAGTCGCCGCCGAACGCCGCGTTCTGTTTCCTCAGGACTTCGACAACATCGTGGCGAGCGGACTTTTCGAGATGAATTTCCTTCGCGGCCAGTGAAATTCCATTCAGGTCAGGGGAATGAAGGTAAAATTCAGAAACGCGGGAAAAATTGTTCAGGTATGTCGAGTAAAGGAGAGTCTGGTGAGGAAGTTCCGTAGGTGAAATACAATGACACTCCATGGGACGCTCCATCAAGCGGTCCGTACACAAATTGGGCGATGCACACATACCAAAGCGAATTGGATGATCCTGAGACCGTTACGATTCACACGAAAGAAGGTCGAGCAGGACTATCCCGACCAGTTCGCTATTTAAACTTTTCAGTCTTTGACACTCAGGTGGCAGCTACGGCAGGCGTAAATGCCGCGAGCAGCGATTCGATATCCTTTTTTTCCGCTTCCTGCAGAGGAAGCAACGGCCGACGCGCGGGTCCGCCGTAGTACCCTCTCAAATCCATCGCGTACTTCACGCCGGAAATTCCCTTGGCGCCTACGATCTTCTGCGTGGGCTGGATAACGCGGCGCTGCAGTTCGAGCGCCTTCGCGCCATTGCCCTCGGCAACCGCTTTATAAATCTCGATACAAATTTCCGGCAGAAACGTCGCCAGCGCCAGAATTGCTCCCCTTCCGCCCAAAATCATCGTCGGATAAATCGTCGTGGAAGAGCCGGTCATCAATTGAAATCTGGAGGGCACCAGCGACAGGATCGTGCTAACGCGATCGACATTTCCGGAACTGTCTTTCATGCCGGCGATATTGGGATGCTCGGACAGACGCGCGGCAACGTCGGCTTCAATGGCCACGCCTGTAAACTGTGGCACTGAGTAGAGAAGAACAGGAATTCGCGAGGCGTCCGCCACGCGCCGGTAGTGTTCGACGAGCAGATCCGATTTGATTACCGGCTTGTAAAAATAAGGTGGCACGACCAGGGCATAGTCGTAGCCAAGCTTGGCGGCGACTTCCGTGCGCGAAATTGTCTCCGCCGTCGAATCCACTCCAGTACCCGCGATCAGAATGCGTCCCGGTGCGGCCGTCTCCCGGACGGCCGCGAGCGATCTTTCAAATTCGGCGCGATCGAGCATGATCGATTCGCCTGTAGACCCATTAGCCAGATAGCCGGAGAGGCCGACTCTGTTGTATCGCCCGATATTTTCCCGGATGCGGTCTACGGCCAAAGCGCCGCGATCGTCAAAAGGCGTGGATAACGCCGGTATAATTCCGCTTAATGGTTTCGTCATAGGTTCGTCTGAATCTTTCTGTCTCCCTTATCTCCGTGCATGTCACGGAAAACTTTTGGGCGAACTTAATCCGCCGAGGAAGGCGATTTTTGAGCCGCCGCCTTTTTTGCGTGCAGCGATTGCAGAGGCTGCACGTCGAAAGAATCCTCAATCAACGCTCGTATTCCCAGTGCCGCGGCATTCGCGGCCGAAAGCGTTGTGATACAGGGAATATTGTATCGAATGGCGGCGCGCCGAATGGACTTCTCGTCATAGAAGGATTCACGGCCAAGAGGAGTATTGATGACCATGTCGACTTTGCCCGTCTTCACCAGGTCCACGATATTGGGACGACCTTCGTTCACCTTGTACACCGGCTCCGCGGGAACTCCGGCCGCCTCCAGCGCTGCAGCCGTGCCGCGGGTCGCGATCAGCCGGAATCCCAGGGCGTGCAACTCTTTTGCAAGAGGAGCGACGTGTCTTTTGTCGTGGTCGCTTACGCTCAAGAAGATGGCCCCTTTGCGAGGCAGTCGCTGGCCCGCGGCCAGTTGCGCCTTGGCAAATGCCTGACCGAATTCTTTCGCGACCCCCATTACTTCGCCAGTCGAGCGCATCTCCGGCCCTAGAATCGTATCCACGCCGCGGAACTTGTTAAAGGGGAACACTGGCGATTTCACTGAGTAATAATCGCGCACGGCAATTTCCGCCACGCCATCGATTTCCACCACTGGCAGATTCATGTCACGCAGCTTCTTCCCGGCCATTAATCTTGCCGCCACCTTTGCCAGCGGCACCCCGACCGCCTTGCTGACGTAGGGGACAGTTCGCGACGCGCGGGGATTCACTTCCAGAACATAGACTGTATCGCGCTGAATTGCATACTGCACATTCATTAAGCCGACGACCTGGAGGGCCTTGGCCAGGCGTTTCGTATAGTCACGGATTCGCGCAAGCACGGAGGGCGAAAGACTCACTGGCGGAAGAACGCAAGAGGAATCTCCGGAGTGCACGCCAGCTTCTTCGATATGTTCCATGACGCCGCCAATGACCACATCCTCGCCATCGGCCAGCGCGTCGACGTCGACTTCGGTTGCTTCTTCCAGAAATTGGTCAATCAGCACAGGCCTCGCCGGGCCCATCAATGCGGCCTGAGCAACATATTCCTGCACCGTGTTCAAATCGTAGGCGATGACCATCGCGCGGCCACCCAACACATAACTCGGCCGAACGAGGACGGGGAAACCGATTTCCGATGCAACGCGCGCGGCTTCTTCCGGCACGAGCGCCGAGCCATTCTTGGGCTGAGGAATTTTCAATTCATCGAGCAGCCTGCCGAACCGCCGCCGGTCTTCCGCGAGGTCAATTGATTCGGGCGCCGTGCCAATAATCGGCACACCATTTCGTTTCAATTCCAGCGCCAGATTGAGCGGAGTTTGCCCTCCAAACTGCACGATCACACCTTGCGGTTTTTCACGGTCGACAACAGAAAGCACATCTTCTAGAGTGAGCGGCTCAAAATACAGACGGTCAGAAGTATCGTAATCGGTCGAAACCGTTTCCGGATTGCAGTTAATCATTACGGTTTCGTAGCCGTCTTCCCGGAGCGCGAAGGATGCGTGGCAGCAGCAATAATCAAATTCGATTCCCTGCCCGATGCGGTTCGGCCCGCTTCCGAGAATGATAATTTTCGGCTTGCCTGTGGGCTCCGATTCGTCTTCATCCTCGTACGTGGAATACATGTAAGGCGTGAAGGATTCAAATTCCGCTGCGCATGTGTCGACGCGCTTGAAGACGGGCGCGATATGCGCCTTCGTGCGGCAATGCCGCACTGCCGCGGCCGTTGTTTTCCAGAGCTGCGCCAGTTGTTCGTCACTCGTGCCAATCCGCTTGGCTTCGCGCAGTAAATCCACTGGGACCGTCTCGATGGTCACCGAGGCGAGTCGCCGATTGATCGCAACAATTTCCTGCATCTGCTGAACGAACCACGGATCGATCTTGGTCAGCTCGATCATTTCCTTTGAAGAGATGCCACGCTCGAGGGCCACGAGCAGCCAGTGAATCCTGTCCGGGCGCGCCGTTGCAATTTTTTCTCGCAGCAGCGACACGGGTGTGTCCGCAGGCGCGCGCCAAGGCGTGCTCGGCTCGAGCGAACGAATGCCCTTTTGCAATGCTTCCTTGAATGTTCGTCCGATGGCCATCACTTCCCCGACGGACTTCATTTGCGTTCCAAGCGTCGAGTCAGCGCCGGGAAATTTCTCAAATTGCCACTTCGGAATTTTCACCACCACGTAATCGATGGACGGCTCAAAACAGGACGGAGTTTTCCGCGTGATAT
>JAOAPW010000444.1 GCA_025463105.1 Candidatus Acidiferrum typicum
GTTACAGCCAGCGATCAATACCACGCTCATTAATAAGATTGCGATAAACAGAGATTTCACACTCGGTTTCATAAGAGGTTCTTGGCTCCTTTATTCTCTTGCTTATAGCCGGCTGTACAATAGGCCCGAGCTCGCATTTTTGTTCATCCCTCGGAATCGAATCAGCTACGATAGGCCCGGGATAGCCCTGCGGATTGGGGGCTTAGGGAGTTAAATTGTTTTCTGTAAACTGTTCCACCTAGTTCTAGTACCATTCCATAATATTATTCAGATTGAAGCAATCTGAGACATTTCGGAATGTGCCCACATAATTATTAAGATCATCTACTTGCTTCGTGATTGAACACTTGCTTTCGGCCCGGCGGCTGCCAGGACGAAGGATTTTGAGTCTTTGTGATCTCAGCTTGGCAGAGGCGTGCGCTGCTGGTAAATTCAAAGCGAGGCGCATCCCCTCAGAAGCAGGGGATGCTCGTAAACTAAATGGCTGAACCGACTCGTTTTGAAACGACTAGACCTGCTCCCGACCGCGTGATGATCGTCGAGGATGAGGAAAATGCACGTATTGGATACGAGGCTCTGCTGCGCAGGTGGGGGCACGAGGTACTTGGCGTAGGCAGCGCGGAAGATGCACTCGCGCGCTTCACGGAATTTTCACCAACCGTGCTGATTGCCGACGTGGAGTTGCCCGGAATGAACGGGCTCGATCTGCTCGCCAAGCTTGGCGACGAACTGAAGACTGTCCCCGCAATCATCATCACGGGAAAGGGCAGCGAAGAACGTGTGATTGCGGCGATCGAAGCCGGCGCATTCTGGTACATCGAAAAACCGCTTAAAGCGGCCGTGTTGCGATCGCTGCTGGATCGCGCGATGGGGCGTGTGCGCGATCGCCGGCAGGTCGAGGCGCTGACACGCCAGCTGCGCGAAACGGGAAGACTGGGTGATCTGATCGGCGGCTCGAAAAACATGCAGGACGTCATGCGGATTCTGGAGCAGGTTTCTCCGTCATCCGCATCTGTATTGATTACTGGGGAGACCGGGTCGGGCAAGGAAATTCTCGCGCGAACGATTCACCGGCTCTCACCTCGCGCCGAGCGGCCTTTTATCGCCATCAATTGTTCCGCAATTCCAGAATCATTGATGGAGAGCGAAATCTTCGGGCACGAGCGTGGCGCGTTTACCGGCGCCGCGGAACGCAGGATCGGCTGCTTCGAGCTCGCCGACGGCGGCACGTTGCTCCTCGATGAAATCGGGGAGATGCCCGCGCCAACACAGGCGAAGTTGTTGCGCGTGCTGGAAGATCACAAGGTTCGCAGGCTCGGCAGCAAGGTGGAAACACCCGTGGACGTGCGCGTGCTCGCGGCTACCAACAAGGAGCCCGAGCAGGCAGTCGCCAAGGGTGAGCTGCGGCAGGATCTTTATTTCCGTTTGAATGTATTCCACATTCATTTGCCGCCTCTTCGCGAACGCAAGGACGACATTCCATTGCTGGTCGAGCATATTCTGCGCGATATCAATGCGAAACATGGACGTCATGTCCGCGGCGTAAATCCGGAAGTTCTCGAAATGTTCGCGGGTTACTCATGGCCGGGAAATGTGCGCGAACTTCGCAACGTGCTGGAGCGAGCCGCGATTGTCTCCGATCGCGATTTAATTGGCCGCGCGCATCTGCCGGCAGAATTCGGACACGCGCTGGCGACGGCGTCTTCCGATCTGACTTCGCTGCGTTTCCCGCTGGGTACGACCGTGGAGGCCGTGGAACGCGAACTCATTCTGCAGACGCTGGCTTCGACGAACAATAAGACTCGCGCGGCGGAGCTGCTGGGAATCAGCTTGAAAACTCTGCACAACAAATTGAAAGAATATGAGGCTGCGAAAGCCCCTTCGGCGTGAGGCGCCGGGCAATCATGCACCTCCGGCTTAAAACTAAAATCACACTGATCATGGCGTTACTTGTATTAGCCGTGGTGGGCGTGAATTCCACCTTGTACCTCTCGACGCTCACACGACAAGTCATTCGCCAGGCCGACAACCGCGCCAGCCTTGTGGCTCAACAAGTATTTTTTAACGCCCAAAACGCTCTGGCCGACGCGGCCAATGCAGGCCAGGCGCCGAACTCAAATAGCGACGAAGACTTGCGCGCTTACGTTCAGAAATCTCTCAGCGAAAGTACAGCGCTGACCTCGTTAATTGATGCGGAAGTCGGGTATTCCTTCCTGGTGTATGAAGTCACCATTACGGACATTAACGGGACGGTGCTCGTTTCAAGCGACGCTTCGTTACCAGGAAAACATTCGCCGCCAAGGACGAATCTTTCACAACTGGTCTCCAGCAAATTCCTCGACCAGTTGCGGGCTATCGATGGGCCACCGCGGGCGTACGAAGTTACCTATCCCTTCAAGCTGGGGCCGCCGGGCAATCAGGTTCCGTACGGAGTGATTCGCGTTGCGGTGCAGACAGGGTTATTGCGAAGCGAGATCGCGCCTGCTCTGCGGTCTGCCGCGTTGCTCGCGCTAACCTCGATTGGAATTTCCGTCTTACTTGCCGCGCTGGTCAGCAGCGTGTCTCTGGCTCCGCTGAAAAGCATCACCGCGCAATTGGATCGCATTTCCAAGGGTGAATTCGACCAGAAGCCTCTTGAAAGCGGCGACGAATTCGGCCAGGTCAGCACAAAAATCAGCAAAATTGGAATGCAACTCCGCGGCGTTCGAGAAATTTTCAGCACCCTGCGCGAAAATCTCGATCAGGTTCTCGGCGGACTCGACGATGGATTGCTGTTATTTTCCCTGGACGGCCGAGCCGTTATGGTCAGCCCCGCGGCTGAACGTTTTCTGGCTATGCCCTCGGATCATCTTTTGGGACGTCGCGCCGAAGATATTTTTCCTCCGGATCATCCTGTGAGAGAGGTCATCAAACTGAATGACGGCGAGTTCGAGCCCGTGGAAGCCGCCGAGATTGTTCTGGCCGGTCCGAATTCGCCGGCGCGGCGAGTGGGCGTCACTGTTCAGGTCATCAGTGAAGGCGGAACGCGAATGGGAGCGCTGGTGACCTTCACGGATTTGGAATCGCGCGAACGCATCAGCACACAGTTGCAGGTCTCGGAGCGCCTGGCCAACCTCGGACGCATTACGGCAGGCGTGGCGCACGAAGTGAAGAATCCCCTGAACTCCATGCGGCTGTGGCTGGAAAATCTGAAGGCCAGTTTGCCTGAAGGTGACACCATGCCTCAAAAGGCCGTGCGAGTATTGGACAATGAAATTGACCGCCTTGATACTGTAGTAAAACGGTTTCTCGATTTCACACGTCCCCCAGAGATGCATCAGGAAGAAACGAGTCTTAAGGAGTTGCTGGAGGACGTGCTCGCAGTGGGCAAGCCCCAGATGGATCGGTCGAACGTAAAAGTAGAAGCTCACTTTGCCGCGGATGTGCCACTCGTCGTGGTGGACCGCGAACTTTTGAAGCAAGCGCTGATGAACGTGATTCTCAACGCGGTCGAGGCAATGCCAGGAGGCGGCCGGCTGACGGTCTCCCTGGAACGCCGTGGCGAGATGGCTGGAATCGAAATTGAAGACACCGGCCGCGGGATCGCGCCCGAACATACACAGAGAGTCTTTCAGCTCTTCTTTACAACCAGGCCGGGAGGTAGCGGAATCGGACTTGCCAGTGCCTTTCGAACTGTGCAATTGCTGAATGGTTCGATAGACTTTAAGTCTGAAGTGGGACACGGAACGACATTTCGAATCGAGCTGCCGCTG
>JAOAPW010000460.1 GCA_025463105.1 Candidatus Acidiferrum typicum
AGTTGCGCGCTCGGTCATCCAGTGCCAGGCGGTGTGTGTTACGAGTGCGGACAGAATGATCGTCCCAATGCGTTCGGCGACGACGTATCGGAACAGGATCTCCAACGCGGGAATAAACAGCGCCAACATTAGAATCTGCCCAAGCTCGACGCCAACATTGAAGGACAGCAGGGAAGTCAACAAATGCGATCCGGCGAATTGCAGCGTCTGACGCAGCGCGAATGAAAATCCAAATCCGTGCACCAGGCCGAATCCGAACGCCACCATCCATCGCCGCTGCACCTTGGTGACTCCAACAATATTCTCCAGCGCCATATAAACGATGGAAACAGCAATCAATGTTTCGATCAGCGGGGGAAACCACAGTGAATTCGGCGCGAAGTTATAAGCGGAAGCAATCAGGGTGATCGAGTGCGCCACCGTGAACGCCGTCACCACGGGTATGAGTGCGCGAAAACGGCGAAACGGAATTACCAGGCAAAACAGGAATAGCAGATGGTCCGTTCCATCGAGAATGTGGAAAAATCCCAGTTCGACGAACCGCAAAGCAGCCTGGCGCCAACTCGGATCGAGTCGAACGAGGCCAGGATCGCCGATGAACTCAAATGCCCGTACCGAACCATTCGGCGGCTGAAATCGAAGGACGATGACGACGCGCTCGCCCAGACGTCCGAGCCCGGGATGCACCGAAAAGCGCGATTGCTCTGAGTGAATCGGGTACTCGAACAAAACATCAAGCATGGCCTGGTCCCAGTAGACTTGCGTATCGCTTGGCAATCGCGGTCCAGTAACATGCGCCAGCGCATCGTCGTAGGACGTGAAGGACCTGTCAGATTCCAGCGACACGCGGGTTTCCACCACTCGTGGATCAGGGAGGCGGACGTCGCCTTCGTAAATCTCAATTTGTTTAGCGATCCAAAGAGTTGCGGCCTCATGCAATGTCGTATCAATTTGATCGAGATCCAGATAGCCGGGTCCCTGCTCCGGAAATTCGACGTCGCGCATGGCCTTCAGCGGCACGCGAATAATTAAATGCAAATGATCGCCCCCAGGCTTTACAAGAGCCTGCACCGTCACATCAACGGGGATGTCGTGCGCCGCGACGCCCTGGCAGGCGAGAAATACTACGGCGGCCAATATTCCGGCACCAATAATGCCTTTCCGCGCAAACCTGTTTGGCATGCCTTGCAGATTACTTGGAGAACGCTCCGGCTGACAAGCGAAAATCAATGGTAGCTGAAAAGCAAATTATGTATACTGCGCCCAGCTTCCAGAAACATTTTATAAGTGTCATACCGCACCAGCTTTTGGGGTCGCGTAAAAAGAGTGTCGCGTCGGAAAACGGAGGAATTGGGCTATGAAGCGGAATGTCTACATTGGTGCGGTGATTCTCGCGCTTGTTGTCGCGCTCGGAATTGGATCAGTCGTGTTGGAAAAACGGGCCGCGGTGCAGGCAGCCGGCGTTCAGGCGCCTCAGTTTGAAGTGGACCCGATGTGGCCGAAGCCACTGCCAAACCACTGGGTCATTGGTATGACCATCGGAGTGTCAGTTGACGCGCAGGACAACGTCTGGATCATTCATCGCGGGGGCTCACTCGAGGCGAAAGAAACGTACGGGAACACGAATCCGCCTGGCGCAGACTGCTGCGTGACTGCGCCGCCGGTTCTGGAATTCGATAAGGCCGGCAACCTGATTGCGCACTGGGGCGGCCCCGGCGAGGGCTACAATTGGCCCAACTCGAATCACGGGATTACGGTCGACTACAAGGGCAACGTGTGGATTGGCGGAAACGGCCGCACGGTGGATCCCAAGCTTCAAGATACGGGAGCCAGCAACGTGCCGGAGGCGAGCCAGCCGGGCGCCTATGCCGACAACCAAATTCTGAAGTTCACGAAGGACGGAAAATTCCTGATGCAAATCGGGCATCCGTTCAAGAGCAAGGGCAGCAACGACACGGAAAATCTCAAAGGTCCGGCGAAATTGTTCATCGATCAGAAAACGAATGAACTGTACGTCGCCGATGGTTACGGCAACAGGCGCGTCATTGTATTTGACGCTGACACTGGAAAGTACAAGCGGCATTGGGGCGCTTATGGGCACAAGCCGGATGATACTGATCCGGGAATTTACAATCCGGATGCGCCAATCGATCAGCAATTCCGCAACCCGGTTCACTGCGCGCAACTGGCGGACGATGGCTTGCTCTACGTCTGCGACCGGGCGAACGATCGCATTCAGGTGTTCAAACCGGATGGCGCCTTCGTCAAGGAACAGATCATTGAAAAAAGAACGCTGGGCGACGGATCGGTCTGGGACATCGCATTTTCGAAAGATCCGGAACAGAAATATATCTATCTCTCCGATGGCGCCAACGAAAAGATCCACATCTTGTTGCGCGACACTCTTCAGACTTTGACGAGTTTTGGCGATGGTGGACGGCAGCCGGGGCAGTTCTACGCCGTGCATAGCATCGCCACGGATTCCAAGGGCAACATCTACACGACTGAAACCTACCGTGGTCAGCGATTGCAGAAATTCGTTTACAAAGGCCTGGGCCCGGTCACGAAAGAAGATCAAGGCGTTTTGTGGCCGAAAAAGTAACGGTGCTTAGTGGCACAAGCTTCAACCTGTGCGGTTTTCGGCGATTCCGAACGGCACAAAGGCTGAAGCCTATGCAACTTTGAGGAGAATCCTATGAAGCGCAATCTCTCTCTCTGCTTGGCATTTGCCGGCGTGGTGATCGCACTTGGAATTGGATCGTCCTTGCTGGAAAAGCGCGCACGGGTTGAAGCGGCCGCGATGCAGGCCCCGATGTTCGAAGTGGATCCATTTTGGCCAAAGCCTCTGCCGAACCATTGGCTTATGGGGATGACCATTGGCGTCTCCGTCGATGCCCAGGACAACGTGTGGATCATTCATCGCCAGGGGTCGCTTGAGTCCGGCGAGCGCCATGCGACGACGACTCCACCAATCGCCATGTGCTGCGCTCCGGCGCCTCCCGTGCTCGAATTTGACCAGGCGGGCAATCTGCTCCGCCATTGGGGAGGACCGGGCAACGGCTATGATTGGCCGGATTCGAATCACGGCATTACCATCGATTACAAAGGCAATGTGTGGATTGGCGGCAATGGTCGTGGCAAGGCGGCTGCACGTCCTGCTGGTGGCGCGCCTGACGAGTCAGCGGCGTCCGCAACTGCGTCCTACCTGGACAATCAGGTGTTGAAATTTACGCAGGACGGTCAGTTCCTGATGCAAATCGGCAAGCCCAGCAGCAGTAAGGGCAGCAATGACGTTGAAAATCTTCGTCTGCCGGCCAAAACGTTCATCGATAAGCAGACCAACGAAGTGTATGTTGCCGACGGCTACGGCAATCACCGCGTGATCGTGTATGACGCGGAAACGGGAAAGTACAAACGTCACTGGGGCGCATACGGTCACGTTCCCGACGACACCGATCCGGGAAATTACAAGCCGGATGCTCCTCCGCCGCAGCAATTCCGCAATCCAGTTCACTGCGCCGACATGTCTGTCGACCGCTTGCTTTATGTGTGTGACCGCGTGAACGACCGCATCCAGGTGTTCAAGCCGGACGGAACGTACGTGAAGGAAAAATTCATCGCGAAGGAGACGCTTGGCTCAGGCTCCGCGTGGGACATCGCGTTCTCCAAGGATCCGGAGCAAAAGTATATTTATCTGGCCGACGGAGAGAACGATCGAATTCACATCCTTTTGCGCGACACGCTGGAAGTTTTGACGACGTTCGGTGAAGGCGGGCGGCAACCCGGCGAATTCTATGGTCCGCACAGCATCGCTACGGACTCCAAAGGTAACATTTATGTTACCGAGACGTATCGCGGGCAGCGCGTACAGAAGTTCGTTTACAAAGGACTGGGGCCGGTCACGAAGGAAGATCAGGGAGTACTCTGGCCGAAGTCCATGCAAAAGTAGTTTTATTCCGCAATGCGTCGGAAATAATCATCCCAGGGGGATTCGTAATGACAACGGTTCGGATACTGTTTGTAGCTGCACTCATGGCCATTTCGTCGCTGGCGTGCGCTCAAGAAACCATGAAAAAGGGCGACAAGAACTGGACAGATCTGGAAAAACAACTCGCGGACATTAACGACCAGTGGGTTTGCGCGCACAAATATCACAAGGACCAGGCGCAGGATTGCGTCGACTTCAAGAATAAAATTTGGCCGGAAACATTCTTTGAAGTAGGCCGCCAGGGGCAAGTGGAAACCAAGCAGGAAATGGTCAAGAGGCAGACGGCCACCGCCGCCGCTCACCCGGTGTCACCCGGAGACGCCGGCCCAAATCCGCAGGACTTCAAATTGATGGCAGTGTATGGAGACGTGGCGCTGGCGACTGATCACACCGTTTTCAAAGCCGCGGACGCCAACGGAAAGATTGTGGTTACAGACGAAGCGAACGTGCTTCGCATGTTTGTAAAGCAGAACGGCAGGTGGGTGCCTGCCGGGGCAGCGTTAGTGCCTGTCGCGAAGTAAGTTGGTCTTTTCGAATCGTCCATAGGCTGTTGTGCCGAAATCTCATGTTTCGCCCACTTTATTTATAGAGGACGAGTCCGCGCCGAAAACTATATGGGGTGGGCGCTTGGGTGTTTCACCTAAAATAAAAAGGAAATCGTAAATCCATGAAGATTTCGATTGCCATTTTTCTCGTGCTGGCTGTAGTACTTGCCGGTGGTTCATCCCTTGCGAGCGCTCAGGATGCACAGGTCGCCATCCCTCTGAAATCTGTCCCGACATTTTCCACCGCCAGCATCGCGCGCCAGGGACATTTCTATGTGGGCGGCAAATGGGTAGGAGCGCCCGGCAAGGAATATATGCGCGGGGCGATGTATGTTGAGGTTTGGGTGCCCAAGCAGATTCGGTACAAGTATCCAATCGTCGTTGTTCAAGCGGGCGGCGGGCAAACTAATGTGTCAATGTTGCAGACCCCCGATGGGCGGCCGGGTTGGGCATATGATTTTGTTAATAGAGGCTATACCGTTTACATGCTGGATCTTCCGGCGCGAGGACGCTCGGCATACGTTCCGGGATTTGATGGCGAGATGACTCCTCCCCGTACCGGATCTTTAATGGAGGAAGTCTGGTCGAGCGGCCGTCCGCCGCAAACTCCGCAGAGCACTTGGCCGCAGTACACCAAACACACGCAGTGGCCGGGAGATGGTCCGAATAAAGGCAAGATGGGCGACCCGATTTTTGATTATTACGCGAAGACTGATACGCAAACACCGATGGGAGCAGACCTCGAGAAAGTTGCCGCCGATGACATTGAGCAATTGCTCGACTTGATTGGCCA
Organism: Candidatus Acidiferrum typicum; assembly: GCA_025463105.1. Lineage (GTDB taxonomy): Bacteria > Acidobacteriota > Terriglobia > Acidiferrales > UBA7541 > Palsa-360. The sequence continues at coordinate 5,327 of JAOAPW010000460.1, forward strand.
GCCCGTCGTTCTCCTGCTCCACTCGGGCGTAGCGCCCTCCGGATGGAATGCTGCTGACGCCCGGCCGAAACTTGTTAGGGCCATTGTCGCAGCCGAACCGGTTTCTCCTCCGATTGAGGAGGCCGAGAGAGGAAGATCAGGCGCCGGACGCGCGTGGGGCGTGACCAATCTCCCCGTTAAATATGATCCGCCTATTTCGGACCCGTCTGAATTGCATCCCGTGCGGCAGGACAAAGCCGATGGCCCGGGCCTTATTCCGTGCTGGGTTCAGTCGGAGCCCGCGCACAAACTTGTTAACCTCAAAGATATTCCGGTCCTCAATGTGTCCGGTGAAGCAAGCTATCACCGTCCATACGCCCATTGCACAGCGAAGTGGCTCAATCAAGCTGGCGTGAAAACCACATATGTGAATCTGGAAGATGTCGGGTTGACGGGAAATGGCCACCAGATGATGTCCGAAAAAAACAGCGCGGGTATTGCGAAGTTTTTTATGGACTGGCTCGAGAAGAACGTTCACTAGTTAAATGCTCACTAATTAAGAGTGTGGTGCGGAAAGTCCCGGAGGGACGACACAACGTAGCCCACCGCGGAAGCGGTGGGAACAAGGCCGGGATGAACAGAAACCCCGGCAGGGGTGGCACAAGGATCTTACCCATATGAAAGTCAAAATCTAAAACCAGCCCGGAGACTTTAATGAAAATCCGTTCTTTTGTGTCCTTGTCGCTCCTCGCATTGTTTTTTGGCGGACTCCAAACGACGCCCGCGCAGGCTCAGCAAAGCGTTCCTCAAATTCAATTCGATTCCGTTCCTGACTATCCCACGCTGCCGCCCGGAATGAATTTTGGCGAAGTCTCGGGTGTGGCGGTGAATTCCAAAGGCCGCGTCTTCGTGTTCACGCGCTCGAACACCGCTAACGGTCCCGCCTATGCTCCAGCGGCGGGCCAACTGTTCGAGTTCGGACCCAAAGGCGAATTCATACGCGAGATTGGCAAGGGCCTCTACGCCTGGTCCGAGGCGCACACCGTGCGAATCGACAAGGACGACAACATCTGGGCCATCGACAAGGGCTCGGACATGGTGATCAAGTTCAACCAGGCGGGCCGCGTCGTCTGGGTCTTCGGACGCCGCCAGGAATCGGCCGACGATGCCAAACCCTTGGGGCACCCGGATCCTCCGCTGCCCGCCATCGACGGACTCTTCCGCCAGCCCACCGATGTAGCCTGGGATTCCGACGGCAACATCTACATCACGGACGGATACATCAACTCGCGCGTCGCGAAATATGACAAGAATGGCGACTGGGTAAAATCATGGGGCGAAAAGGGAACTGCGCCGGGACAATTTCGACTTCCACATACGATCGTCATAGACCGCAACAACAATCTCTACGTAGGCGATCGCAGCAACCGCCGCATTCAAGTGTTCGACACCGATGGAAAATTCTTGCGGATGTTCACCATCGACGTGCCGCCGGTTCCCGGAACCCACTCCGTGAGCGGCAACACGCCAACGGGCGAGCGCCTGGCCGAGGTAAGTGGAGCTCCTAACTCAATCTGTATAACGCCCGGTCCTAACCAGGTACTTTTTGTCGGAGAAACTACTTTTCCCGGGCGAATCTTTAAAGTTTCACTCGACGGAAAAGTGTTGGGGGTTATCGGCCGCTCCGGCCGCCAGCTCGGCCAATTTTCCGGCGCGCACCAACTTGCGTGTCCCTCCGAACACGAAGTCTACGCTGCGGAAACGGCGAATTGGCGCGTGCAGAAATTAATCCTGCATTAACGAGCGCGATTTTTAATCAATGAAGCGGATCGATTCCTGGCTCATTTTGTAAACCGGTGAAAGGTCAAGAGTCTCACCCTTTCAAATTCGGTAGGGATCGGCACCCGTCAGCATTAAACATGGCGCTTAACCATCCAAGCGAATAATGCGAGCATTCCAATCGAGATTAGCAAGAATGCGATTCGGGCGGGCACAGACTTCACAGACAAGATCAGTCTACGCCCTCCTCTTCCACCTGAGTAGAAGTTTCCAGTGACCGCACCGTTAAGAAAAACAATTCCGACAAGCAAACACATTAACTCATAAATCCAAAACTCAGAAAAGCTACCCATAACAATCAGCTCACCTCATCAAATGGAGACCGTGGTAGGTACAGAA
>JAOAPW010000506.1 GCA_025463105.1 Candidatus Acidiferrum typicum
CGTCATTGTCGCCGGTGGGCTGCACCGAAGTCATGGCAGCATGCATCCGATGCATACTTCCGACTAACTCGGACCACTTAGACTCTGGTGTCAACACGTTCGTGTGCGAATGAGATTCTTGTCCCCATTGAACCGGCGTAAGGGTCAGAACCAAAATCGAAAGAATCGCGCATAGCCAAATTCGCTTGTTCATTTTCCACCTCCGGGAAAAGCGGAAGAGAGAGACGTCCTCTCTCTTCCGGAAGTAACAATCGCTTAGGGAACCGGCGTCAGTCCTGACCGCTGCTCGAATCGCCGGCTTGCTGCAGCACTACCTGGGACGGGTTATTGAGTTGGGTAACTATGAGGAATCTTCGGGAAGACTCACCCGCAGCGGTTCCGGCCTCAGCGGCAAGTGTCTTTAACGGACCGATAGCTTGAACAATTCCCGCTCCGTCTGGATTCGTCGCCAAGACTGCCAGCGGTTCGAGGTTTCCAAAAGGCGCCTCGCCGGATCCTGCTAGGTACACCTGGTATTGCGACGTGGGCATCAGACCCTCCGCCGCAATCTGAACAAGGTCCAACAGACCGAGCGAATTTACGGCCACCGATGCTTGTGCGTTTGGCAATGAAGGTCCTGCCGCCGCTAGATGCAGGCGTGCAGTGTTACCGGCTTCTCCGAGCGGCATCAGGTTGGCAGTATCGTTGCCGGCGGGCGCTGCATTCGGCACATACACCAGTGCTTGTGTCGTCTGACCAATTGGAATTTGAGAGATCACTTTGTTGGTTAAGGTATCGATGGCAACGGCCATTTCACCGTTCTCGAGCGCGACATAGACCCTGGAACCATCGCCAGACGGCCAAATTCCGTGCGGAAGATTGCCCACTGGTATCGTGGCGACTAATTGCGGCGTGGCACCCCTGCGAAACACCTTCACTTCGTTCGCTCCGCCGATGGTGACGTAAGCAAACTTGCCATTGCGATTGTTTGCAAAATTCACGTGGTTGGTAATCGGTCCCGTATGCAGCGTCGACTTCTGTTCAAACGGCGGCTGCGCGCTGAACACCTGCACTTCGCCCACGTCCTTCAAGGTAAACCACACTTCATCATTTTCCGGACTCACAGCGATGTTGGGGCAGAAGGGACTGGCCTGCGGCAAACGCTTCAAAATTTGCTGTGACGCCACATCAATGACGGCAAGCTCTGGTGTGAAACTGGAACAGACAAAGGCATAACGGCCGTCTGGACCAAACATGGTCATGCCTGGGCCATTGGCCAATTGGATCCGCCGAGTTTCCTTCATCGCTACCGGATCGATGACCGAGACGTAGTCTTCGCCCCGCACTGTCACCCATAATTCGCGTCCGTCGGGCGAGAAAAATGCTTCGTGAGGCGACCGTCCCACATAAATTGTCCCCTTCACTGCGTTGGTCGCCGTGTCGATCAGCGTTACCGAATTCGAGCCGACGGATACGACCGCAACCGTCTTTGAATCGGGCGAGAAACCGAGGCCATGCACCAGGAGTTGGCCTTTGTAGAGCGGACTCAGAGAGCCAGGCACCGGATTGCCTAGTCTGATCACGCCAAGCAATTGGTTGTTGTACGGATCGATGACCGAAACGGTGTTTGAAGTCTGGTCGGCCGCATACACACGGTCGGCGTTCGAGACGGGAATATCTGAACGCCCAAACGGTACCTGTTGCGCGAACGCCTGTTGTGCGGATGCCCCGGATAGTAAACACAAAACTGATAACAAACGACGTATTTTCATTAGTGCTCCTTCTTCGCGTGAAAAGCGAATCGTCAATTTGGCAAACAACTGGTAGATGTTGGAAAATGGGATTCGTGCGTGACATCAGTCCAAAAAACGCGACCAATCGTCCAATACTCGAACGCCGTATGGACCTCGACCAATCGTCCGATACTCGAAGTCGTATGGACCCGTTGTCTGAAGTTTTTGGATCAATGAGTATTCAGGAAGCGGCCTACAAGCGTCTGGAGGCGACAGCCCCCTGGGGTGTCCGCTACTCGGGGGATACAGGTCCTCGGATACGCTTCGTGTTAGTGGTCCGCGGATCGGCCCTTCTGAAATTCAAGAATCCGCGTCGAACCTTCTCTCTCTCCGCCGGCGATCTTTTCATTTTCATTCTTAGTTATGAGCCCTTTACTTTGGTCGATCATCCGCGTTCCGCCGTTGTCGATTCCAGCGAGTTATTGAAATTAGAAGTGAATAGCGCGATCCATTGCGGAGGAGGCGGCCCGCTCACAACTTTGGTGTGTGGGGCGTTTGGCATGAGTACATTCGAGGCCCCGCTAATTTCTACGATTCTGCCTCGTTATCTACACCTGCGCCTTGAACAAAATCGAAGTCACGCCTTCCAATCCGTATTGAATCTTTTGGCGGCAGAAACCGCTCAGCCCGGTATAGCTTCTCCGCGCTTGATCAGTTGTCTTTATGAGTCACTATTTGTCTACGCAATTCGGGCTTACGCAAGTAGCTCCGCAGCTCCGCCCCAGGGATGGTTGGCTGCCATGTCAGACAGGCATCTCAGCAAAGCCATAGAGGCAATGCATGCGGCCCTTGATAGGGGCTGGTCTGTTGAGTCACTAGGTCGCGAAGCGCGCATGTCGAGGTCTGCTTTTGCCTTAAAATTTAGGACCGTTTTGGGCCAGACTCCGCTCGAATACCTTACTCAGTGGCGGATGTACAAGGCAGGTACCATGATTCGCTCGAACAATACGTCGTTGTCTGAGGTGGCCTCAGCCGTTGGATATGGATCGGAAAGTTCCTTCAGCCGTGTCTTTAGGCGAGAGATGGGCGTAGCTCCCAGGGAATATCGATGCAAGTGCGCGCTTCTGCAAACGTCCATAGGAGAATGATTGGGCGAGCATTTGTGTTCTTGCGGACAGCGATTCGGATTTCACAACCTGCGCCATTTGCTGCTAGACGCGATTCTGAAACAGCCGACCCGCAGGGTGAGAATTAGAACAGTTCGGAATAAGATCGAAAACGAACTTCGCAACTAAGAAATTGGGGTCGCCTTCGTTGACTCGGTTGGTGCTTGGCCTGCTAAAGCGCCAGAATAGGGCGCCCATCTGCGCGATTCGCCTGCTGACTTAGCGATTCAAGCTATCGAGAAATTCATACCGCTCCCGGTGCTTCTCCGGTTCCACGCGGGTCTCGACATCGATATTCATCACCGGAGCGCTCTTATCGCTGTTGGCCGCAGGCCACTGTGGTAACTTCGATCCATTCGGATCACCGGTCTTGATGAAGTTCGCGAAGTATTCTTCCATCGTCCGGGAAACTTTATAGTCATCGTCAGTCCAGGCATAGACTTTGTTCGTGGCGAGATTGCCCAGCGCATATTCGATTTCGGACGAGTGTGTGGCACCGCTTGCGGGTGGAGCCGCTGTCGCTCCCGCGTCGGGTCCGCGGTTCACTCCACCAGCCAGTCCCGCCACCGCGTTCCCCATCTCGCGCCGCATCGCGGGGCGCGGATGCGAGTAATAGTAGCGGAACACAGGCTTGCCTCCCGTCTTCTCGCAGAGATTCGACCAGGCCCACGTGCTGTACGCGATGAAGCGATCGCTCGCGAGAGCCGTAGCATTGTCCAGCACCTGCCCGGCAGTTGCCGCGCCATAAACTTTTAGGGCCTCCTCCGAGTGATTCGGAAACAGTTTGCGCACGGCGCTTGCCAGGTTTTCGGGCGTTGGTTCCGCGTCCCCCAGCACCACTCGGGCGGGGTTCTCTTGCGAGTTCCAGCCAACCAGCAGCGGAACATGCGCCTGTTGGCCCTCGGCGTAGATCTGCCGGATCGGCCGAGGCAGAAAGTAGCCGTCAATAGTCGCAGGAAATCGGTTCGTGCCCTCCCTTCCGGTCTCTTGAAGAAGCTGTTCCACCGTCATGGCGCGCAACGCTGCCAGCGAATTCGCGCGCACCGCGGCGGCGAATTTTACGCCTGCCTGCTCTGCATTCTCCTTCGGCACCGCGCTAAGCGGCAGCCAGCTAGCCGTGCCCAGGAACGACCCACTTTCTCCGATCGCTCCCGCGATTAAATCCTTCGAGAGTGGAGAAGCCATTTGGGCGCTCACCGACATGGACCCGGCCGACTCGCCGCCGATTGTGATTTTGTTCGGGTCGCCGCCGAAAGCCGCGATGTTGCGCTTCACCCAGAGCAGAGCGGCGTGCTGATCGAGCAGCCCGTAGTTGCCAGAAGCATGATGCGGCGACTCCTTCGTGAGTTCGGGATGCGCAAAGAATCCAAGTATATCGAGCCGGTAGTTAACGGTCACGGTAACCATACCCTTGGTGGCGAGGCTCTCGCCGTCGTAGCGAGGCTCCGAACCGTCGCCGGCGATGAACCCGCCGCCAAAAAAGTACACCATTACCGGCAGCTTTGCGTTTCTGGATTTCGCTGGTGTCCAGATGTTTAGATAAAGGCAATCCTCGCCCATGCCATTTGAACGGAAATTCATATCCCCGAACACTGAACGCTGCGGGCAGCGCGGCCCAAACTGATCGGCTTTTCGCACCCCAACCCACTTCACCGGGGGCCGGGGTTCCTTCCAACGCAGATCGCCCACCGGCGGCTGTGCGAACGGCACTCCCTTGAACATGCGGATTCGCGTGGCGGGATCTATCGTCCCTTCGAGCACGCCGTTGGCGGTGCTGACGGTATCGCCGTCCCTTCCGTTTGCGCCACCTGCGGTAGGTGCGGTCAGCAATAGAGCGGCAAAAATTGCCGGCAGAATGCATGCGAGCCGTTGGCTCATGGCTAGTGTGCTTTATTCCAGAGCGCGCCAGTCTTCGCACTCACAAATAATCTGGCAACAATATAGAGGCCAATCAAAGTGGTAACGACCAAAGCCGACTGTATCCACACCGGCAAACCGCTGTCCCCGGCAAGTGAGAGTGCAGCGAAGCAGAAAAGCAGATGCGCACAGAACACTTCCAGCGATGCCTTGCCGAGCGCGACAAGAGGCGCGATCGTGAGCCAGCGCGCCATCCATGACTTGCTGACGGCGAAGAGAATCGCTAAAGATGAAAAGTCCAGCAGCCGCAAAGCGCCCAGATGCCACTTGTCGATTAATCCGGACCAGGGCGCCCCATCGAGCTGTACGTGCAAAATCGGGTGGCGGAGGAAAAAGAACGCAGCTGCCACGAGTAGTGCTGCAATCACATACATCTTCGATGTCAGCACTTTGAATGTGCTCCCCGAGGAGCCAGTCCCAATCCACAGCCCAACCGCCCACAAGAACTGCCACGCGAGCAAGTCAAATGCCCCCATCTCGTTCAACGGTATCTTCACCCCTGCTAATTGAACCATGTGCGCGTAAATCGCCGTTCTTAGGCCAAACTGCGCCAGAAGCCAGAGTAAGCCGCTCGGAATAAGGACCAGTTTCCAGCTCCAGCGGCTGCCCACATACAGCGCAATGGGCGTGGCCAACAAAAAGATGATGTACATCGGCAGAATGTCGAGCAGGGGCGGGCAGTAAACCAGCAGGATCGAGCTCCACACAGCATGGATCGGATGCGCCAGGTAGAAATCGAGAAGACCTTCTAAGCCAGGGCGCTCGGTATGTATTGCTACTGTGGCGACCACCGTGAATGCAATGCCAAGAAGAAAGAGGTGATAACCGTAAAGTTGAAGCGCACGCTTCCAAAGGCGCCTGAGAACCGCGGGAAAGCCAGATTCGTCCGCTATTCGCCCAAAGATACGTCCGGTCAAAAATGCCGAAAGGAAGACGAACCCTTCGGCCTCGGAGACAAATCCGAGCTGCTGGTTCGTAACGACTTGGGCATGAGTCGGCAGATGCGCCAAGGTCATCAAGACCAACATCAGCCCGCGGAGCGCGTCCAACTCCGGTAGGCGCTGCGAGCGTCGAACTTCCGACTGTGCCGTTCTTGGCAGCGCGTCGCGACGCTCTGCTGTTTTAATCGGAATTGCTAACGCTTGCGACATCTCGCACCAGTTCCTCCATGAGACAGTCACTGCATTTTGCGTTCCACATCGGCACTCAGGAAAGCGACAACACGTTCGTCGCGCTCTAAACCTCGCCTCGCGCTAGCACCAGACTTTCCAAGGTTTTGTGCCCAGCAGCAAAACTCAACGAAGTCTCGAATGTCGGCAGGCTGATAGTGCGTCACTATTTGGACGCTCTCGAGGTTGCCATCTTTCCGATGGAAGTGGATCGCCAAGTAACCCGAGGATCCCAAGTCTTTAAGCGAGATTCAGAAGTTTCGGGTCGGATTAATCGAGGTTTTTTCCTACACGATTAATTGTGCGGAAGTAAGTATTTGCGCGGATACGTCTACGTCCGACCCTCTTCTATGGTGAAACTTCGAGGGTTGGTCTGCAGATGTCCTAAACCTCCCATAATTGCATTGAAACGCAGGTGAAGTCATGGCGCGCGATGCCGCACCTCCACAAACAAGCGATACCGTCCCTCGTCGAAAGTTCAGCAAACACGACATACAAGTTTCTGCCCTGGGGTTTGGCGGCCACCACCTCGG
>JAOAPW010000507.1 GCA_025463105.1 Candidatus Acidiferrum typicum
AACGCCGTATCCTGCACCTTGTTTTAAAGGAAGAACCCGGCATACGAACTTCAAGTGAAGGCGTCGGCGAAGAACGACAAGTCGTTGTGTTTCCTGCGGATCAGTAAAAACGCAAACAAATTCTCGCCTGATTTCACTCCGGCCGTTTGAATCCGTGCGAAATCACGTGACCCAGGGAATCGAATACGACTTCAAACGTGAATCCCGCGGTGTTGCGCATTCCCGGCATGCGTCCCGGCTGCGGAGTGCTGCTTGCTTCGCTGTTCTCCCCGCGGAAGAACCTGACGTCGGTGACGTCGGCCACAGTCCGCCCTTCGGTTTGCGTTACTTGCCAGATTGGAAACCGCGCGAACCATAAATAGATTTGCACATCGCGCAGGTGCTCCGCCTCTGCAACGTAAGGATCTGATCCGGCGTCGGCATAAAGCTGGGATCGCTCGAGAGTGCCGCCCGGAACGTGAAGCGTCGTCCGCCAGACGCCGTCGGGTGTATTGATTACGCCGGTCCAATGCGTGAGCGTTGGCGGCAATGGGAGCGCAGCAAGTTTCTCAACGTGCAGCTGGTGCGAGCGCGCGAAATCTTCGGTGTACGCGAGCGCCTTTCGGTGAGCCGTGGCGGCGAGGGCCACATAGACGCATAGCACAGCCAACCCTGCACGACACCAATTGGCCCTTGTCCAGCGAAATCCCAGTCGTCTTATTGCAGGTAGGAATAGAATCCCCGCCGCAACTGCGCTGGTTGCAGGGACGATCCAGGCAGCAAATCCGTATCCTGCACTCTTCGCAACAACGTAGGCCGCAAGTGCGATCCCGGTGAACAGAAGCCAAACAATCCCGGCCCGCAAGGTGAACTTCACCGGTTCGCGGTAGCACCAGGCCACAAATTGCGGTAGCAGCGCTATTCCGGAAAAACCTAAATCAATAATGAAGAGCCAATCCCACGCCACGCGCGAATAATTGAGCGGGCTCCAGACCATCGTCCCAAAATTCGTCATCACGTCGAGAAACACATGGCTGGCAAGCCCGAACGCGTAGATTCCCAAGAGCTTCGCAAATGACGGCGGCTTCCACCCGACCCACCGCGCAAGCGGTAACGTCACACCCGCCAGTAACACCGCCCAAATAGGGAGCATCACAAGAGAATGTGTGATGTTGCGGTGCCATTCGATGATGGCAAGAGGATTGTGCGCGATCGGTCCGGCGAATACATCAATGTCAGGAAAAACTGCGCCCAGAGTGCATGCCGTGATGGCGACGCGCGCCGTGGGGTCGCTTCCGGAACGAAGCACGGCGCCGTCGGCGGAAATTGCAGGCACATCGCGCCCCGCAAAAAATGCTCTTCCCGCCAGGGCCCCCACAATTCCGTGCGTGATCGTGTCCATGGAGCTATCTCGGCCACTCCCGGACTTAAACTACAATGGAGAAGAGAGCAACTTGCATCACGGCAGGGGAACCCGGCAAATTCTTCGATTTCGTGGACGCCGGAGCGTTGGTTTATATAACTGTATAACTATATTACAGCATAGTTAATGGTCATCCTTGCTGGGCCGCCCGGATCGGAATAGTGAGTGGCTTGGTGGATTCCGATGCCGCCAGCATATGGCACCGTCCGTCGAAAATTCCACCTGGCTCGATGACCAGACATGGCGTGTGGATTTCTCCGGTTACCACGCCCTTCGCCTGAATCTCCACTCGGCCCTTGGCAAAAATGACGCCATCAAACTTGCCCGCGATTACTACGTGGTTCCCCTCGATCTGGCCTTCGACCCGGGCGCCCTCTCCCAGCGTCAGGCTGTGGGTCGAGAGTAGATTTCCCTTCATTTGGGCGTCAATGCGAAAAACCCCAGTCGCCTCGAGCATACCTTCGAAGCGCACGCCTTTATCGAGGAATCCAGTAAATTCCCCGCCTTCCGCATTCTTGTCGCGACTCTTGGATTTCCAAGCCATGTGAGGGCTCCTGGGAGAGCAAATGTTCCGAACGACTGAGGCACTATTTTAATATCGAACCGCGTAGCCGAGGATTCTAATTTTAGTCCTGGATGCTGGAAAGATACCCCGCGCGCACGAAGGCGGACAAGGATCCGCGCTGCGCCTTCAAATAATTAAACTACGAAGATAGTATTACGCCATTAAGCGTTCGTAGAGTCCGTTTAGCTGTTCTTCGTCGTAGAATTCCAAGGTCAACTGGCCTGCACGGCCCTTCGACGGCATTTGGACCGATACACGCGTCCCAATGTGCTTCTGCAGCTCGTCAATTGCGGCTTGGCGGTTCGGGTCAACAGGTTCGGCCGGAGTTCCCGAGATTTTTCCGCGGGCCCGGCGGGTTGACATTCTTTCGACCTGCCGTACAGTAAGCTTTCCGCGCGACGCCTTCTGTGCCAAGTCCATCCTTAATTTCGGATCGTCGATTGCCAGCAGGGCCCGGCCGTGGCCAGCGGTTATTTTTCCTTCTTCGATCCACTCCAGAAATGTCTCGTTCAGCGTTAGAAGCCTGACGGAATTGGCTACGGTCGCACGATCCTTTCCTGTGCGCGTGGCGACCTCGTCCTGCGTCAAATGAAATTGGTCCATTAGCCGTTGGAACGCGCGAGCCTGTTCGATGGGATTTAGATCCTCGCGCTGAATGTTCTCGACGAGAGTAAGTTCCAAGGCCTGCTCATCGCCAACTTCACGGATGACGACAGGAACGCGCTGCAATTGCGCACGCTGCGCAGCGCGCCAGCGCCGTTCGCCAGCGATCAACTGATAGCGAGCGCCAATCTTCCGAACTACCAGCGGCTGAATGATCCCGCTGGAACGGATCGATTGCGCCAATTCCTCGAGAGCTGATTCCGTGAATCTCGTTCGCGGCTGGTAAGGGCTCGGATCGAGCAGGTCGATGTCGAGCAATAAGGGCCCACCTATAGCCGCGAATGCTGGTGCTACTGCTGCCGCTGTCGGCGATGCTGCAGGGACTGGCGCGGTTTGCGGTGTCGTCGCGTCGACATCACGAATCAGAGCTCCCAGCCCCCTTCCCAATGCGTTTCTCGCCACTTGTAATTACCTCCCTCGCTAAATTGGTGTAGGCTTCCGCCCCCTTGCTGTGAATATCGTAAAAATGGATCGGCTTGCCATAACTTGGCGCCTCGGCCAGGCGTACATTCCGCGGAATTACCGATTCAAATACCTGGGCGCCGAAAAAGCTGCGCAGATCAGAAGCGACCTGCTTGGAGAGCGTGGTTCTCTCGTCAAACATGGTCAGAACGATACCCTCGATCGCGAGATCGGGATTCAGAGTCCTGCGGATCCGCATAAGGGTGTCAAGCAGCTCAGAAACGCCTTCGAGAGCTAAATACTCGCATTGAATTGGGACAAGCACGGAATCCGCGGCCGTAAGCGCATTCAGCGTCAAGAGGTCCAGCGCCGGCGGGCAATCCATTATTACGTAGGCATAGTTATTTCTGACTTGTTGCAACAAATCTTTCAGGTGGTACTCCCTTTTTTCGGTAGAAACTAGTTCAACAGCTGCTCCTACCAGGTTTTTGTCTGCGGGTAAGAGGTCAAGGCCGTCCACCTGTGTTTTTAGAATGATTCTGTCCAAAGGCTCGCCGAGAACCAGTGCTTGATAGAGAGTTCTCCTGGACGGATCCTTGGGAAAGCCAATTGCCGAAGTCGTGTTGCCTTGAGGGTCGCAATCAATCAGAAGAGTTG
>JAOAPW010000072.1 GCA_025463105.1 Candidatus Acidiferrum typicum
GAAACTAGTGCCGCCGAGGAATTGCCGTGGTACGCATTGATTCCCAGTATATGCATCAGAATTTTTCTATCCGAAAAGCCCGCCGGAGTCGGGTGCGGGCTTTACTTGAAGCCCGCCAGAATACTCATGCGTGAGCGCTGCGGAATCAGGACCGCGAACTGGAACCTCCACCCGCAACAGCGACGGGGCGAACTGCCACCGCATCGGAAGTCGCGTTGGTGACAGCGCCGGCGAGGTGACGGCTGATCCATGTATTAAGAACGTAGAGACTCCACGGACGCGACCAAGTGGTGTGACCGATAACGAAATTCTGCCATGCGCCGCGCACCGCGCGCAGATTCATGTATTGTTTTAATTCCGGAGTAAGGTTTGCCAACTCCTGCGAGAGACGCACACCAAGCGGGCCGCGCAGCCACAAATTCCAGGGCAGAGTGAATGTCCGCTTGGCCTGGCCTACAACATTGTCCGGGAGCACATCGGACAAGGCTTCGACCAGCAGAGCTTTTGGCACACCATCCATGGATTTGCACTTCTTTGGCAATCGTCCCACAAACTCAACGAGGCGATGATCGAGAAACGGAACTCGAACTTCCAGCGAATTGGCCATACTGACAGCGTCGGTATCGCGCAAAAGCGTATTCACCATGTACGATTCCAATTCGAAGCAGGAAACGGAATTGAAGGAATCGAGGCGTTTCGCCTGCCGGGTTGTTTCCTGAAGGCGCTGGCGCCAGACTGGCGCCGGCGGATTTTTATTCTCCCCAGGATTGTCAAAATAGGGGGCCAGCAGGCGATGGACGCGCGAAGGCGTAAAGAGGAGCCGCGTGAAATAGTAGGCATGGGGAAAATCATTGGGTGAGCGCCATGCTGCGCTCGCCTTGAGCACTGCGTCCCCGGCGGCAAATTTGATGGCCACGTCGGCGCTGAGGCGGCGCAGCGGCCCGGGAACCCAGCGGCCTAGTTCAGCTAAAAATGCCGCTTTCGGCGTGGTCGTAAAGGTGGAATAGCCGCCAAAAATTTCGTCGCCACCCAATCCGGAGAGAGTCACCTTAAGTCCGGCCAGATGAGCCGCGCGCGATACGAAATACGTGTTCAGCCCATCCATGGTGGGTTGATCCAGCGAGTTCACCGCATCATCGAGCTGCGCGAGTACCTGGTCGGGACCGAGGAGAACCTCCTGGTGGTTGGTCTTGAAATGTTTCGCGGTTTCTCGAGAAATTTTCGCTTCGCTGAAATTCTGCTCGGGGAAAACGACAGTGAAAGTCCGCAAGTCAGCCTGGCTGCGGCTGGCGAGCGCTACGAGCGCAGTGGAATCAAGGCCGCTGGACAGAAAAACGCCCAGTGGAACGTCGGCAATCATGTGGTCGCGGACAGTTTCTTCGAGTAATGCGCGCAACTGTTTTGCCGCATCCTTGAAATTTTTCGGCCGCGGAGAATCCGTCTGCAGCGCGGCCGTTGAAAAATCCCAATAGCGTTTCGGTTGGACCACTGAGATGGGAGCGCCGGCCTGCAATGTAATGCAGTGTCCGGGCGGAAGAGAGAATACGTTTTCGACGATGGTCGAGGGCTCGGCAACCGAGCCGAACAAAAGATATGCTTCGAGTGAAGACGGCGCCACGCGGGGCGTGACCCGGCCGCTGGCCATCAGCGCGCGAACCTCAGAGGCGAACAGGAATGCACCATCGGCAAGCGAATAGTAGAGCGGTTTGATTCCCAGGCGGTCACGAGCAAGAAAAATCCGCGCTTGCCGCGCGGCGTTTCCGGAAGTGCCGGGGTCACGAGCATCCCAGATGGCAAATGCGAACATCCCGCGAAGTTGGCCGAGGCAATCCTCGCCCCACTCCTCATAGGCGTGAACGATGGCTTCGGTATCGGAATGCGTGCGAAACACGTGGCCGCGCGCCTCGAGAGCGCCGCGCAAGTGCCGGAAATTGTAGATTTCCCCGTTAAAGACGACCGCGACGTTGCCTGCTTCATTGAATACGGGCTGGTGGCCGCCGGGAAGGTCAATAATGCTGAGGCGACGCATCCCAAGGGAGACCGAAGGGGCGACGAGAAGTCCATCATCATCCGGGCCGCGATGCCGAATAGCTTCCATCATCCGGCGCGTGATAGCTTCGGCTTGTTCGGTGTGTTCGATTCCAATGACGCCGCAGATTCCACACATGGGTTATTTAGAGCTGCTAAGCAGAACTTCTCCCGCCCTTACAAGCTGGTCGCGCAAGCGCACACGGGCAATGCCGAGCTTCCGAAAACAATACCAACTCAAGAACAAACGCAACGCCACGGCAAAGCACAACAGAAGAATCGAAATTGTCAACATGACAAAAGATTGCCGCTCGAGCAACAAAGTCCAGTTTATCGATTCTTCCCACGATGGCCAGACAAAGTTAAAGACCTGGCGAAGATATTTTCCAATCACGGGAATCCGGCTGAGACGAACGTGGACAGTCGATTCGTAGGAATAGAGAGAGGGATAATTTGGGATCCCCTGGGTCGCCGCCCGGAAAACCTCGGGATTGCGAAGCTCTTCTCGAGTTGCAGGGCGGCCCGTCGTAAGCCGGAGTATGGAATGGAAGGCGGGATCGACGACGATCCAGCGGTTATCGACCAGCGCCTCGACCACGACATGTTTGCTGAGTCTGTTCTCATCGAGCAGGAGAAGCCGGCGCGCGCGCAGGCCGCCGCTCTGCGCCAGGTTCACGAATGCATTGGTCGCGGTGCCACAAACTTCCAGGAGTTGGTGATAGTTGAGAGTATCTTCCGGGTTACGCGCGTCAAGGGCATCCGTATCCTGAGTATTGCGGCGTGCGGGGCCATTTTGCATCCAGGAAAGGATCGCTTCAACTTTTTGCTCGGAATCCTCGGAGGAGGGGATAACCGCGTCCGAAAAACCTTTCAAATAACTTCGCGTCGAGAATTCCCAGCCGGCGCTGTAAATAACAAATCCGAGGGAAACAGCGAGAAGGATATTCGAGAGATACCAGCACACGCGAACAATGGGATAACCCTTCACCCGGAGCGCCTTTCCGATAGCAGTGTTTTGTAAAGCGAATCCATTTGCTTCAGAGGTTCTGTCCAGCCGAGCGAGCGTGCCACTTCACCGCAACCAGCTCGCAAACGCGCGGCAAATGCAGGGTCGCCCAGAATTTTTTCGAGCCCCGCTTCGAGTGCGGCACGGTCGTGCGATACCACCAGTCCCGAGCGCCCATCCACGATCGGCGCGATCCCACACGTGTCGGTTACAAGGACGGGCGTTCCGCATGCAACTGCTTCTGCGGCGGTATTGCCAAAATTTTCATTCTGCGACGGCAGGACGAACAGGTCCGCATCCCGATACGCCGCCCACTTCGCATCGCCATAGAGCGGTCCCGTGAATAGAACTCCCCCGTCTAAACCCATTTTAGCGGCGAAAGCTTCCAGATGCTGGCGATATCCATCGCCTTCGTCCGGTCCTGCCAGGACAAGCAGCGAGGGTCTGGAACCATTGGCGCGGCGCTGCCAGTGTGCAAACGCCTCGAGCATCATCTCCGGACTCTTCTTGGATACAAGACGTCCGAGAAAGAGTACAAGTTTCAAATTGCTGGAGATATTCCAGTCGTTACGAAAGCGTCCCGCAGGAGGCAATTCCGCAGGCACGTCAATTCCGTTCCGGCGCACCACAATCTTGGCGTCCGGAATCCCTCCGTCCAGCAATTCCTGGCGTTCCTGCTCCGCAGTCGCAATCAAGCGGGCCGCTCCGCAGATCATAACATCGCCAATAACAAAGTGGTAGACACGTTTCATTCGAATATTTCGAACGATGGGTTGGAACATGCCCATTGGTTCCACTACGTAAGGCCGAAAAAGACGGCGGCAGGCCCTGGCGATTTGCGGTCCAAGAAAATCATAAAGTCCATAGACGTGAATTAGATCGTATGACGCGAGGCGCTCACGGCAGAACGCAGCGACTCCCGGATTCCATGTGAGTGCACGATAGCGGCCACGTGTGCGCAGGTAGACGGATTGCACACCGTCTTCGTGCGCTTCGAATCCCCATCGGCTGGGTATCGCGTTCACAATTGTTTGAGTGGCGGCATCAAATCCCTGGTCGGCGCTGAGGACTGTCACCTGGTGCCCGGCTGCAGCCATGCCTCGGGCGAGCGCTCTTACTTTGACCGTGGGGCCGC
>JAOAPW010000073.1 GCA_025463105.1 Candidatus Acidiferrum typicum
CTCCACCGGACCATGCCAATCCGCTGATCTCGTAGAAGCCGGGGCCGGACAATTTTTGACCGCCGGAAGGGCGAGTGATCACCGATCGCGGCCCCATCTCGAATTGGAACCACCGCGAAAGGCCGTCGGTTCGGAGGCTCGGGTACTTGGTGCTTTCCCACATACCCATGTAAGGCTCATTCACCACTTTGATTCGGCGCAACCATTTCACATTGTTGATGCCTTCCCAACCGGGAACCAGCAAGCGAATCGGATAACCCTGCTGAGGGCGCAGCGCCTCGCCATTCTGGCCGTAGGCCACGAGAACATCGTCCATGGCCTTTTCGATGGGAATACTTTTCGTGTGCTTTCCTTTTTCCGATCCTTCTCCAACGATCCACGTCGCTCCGGACTGTACGCCGGCTTTGTTGAGGAGTATGTACAGCGGCACTCCCGTCCAAACGCTGCAACTCGTGAACCCGTGTGTGTCCTGAGCCGTTGCATCAGGAGACATCCGGAATGTTCCTGTCGGTCCGGCCGGAGCACTGTCAGCATTGCATTCCAGAAAATGAATCCGCGTGACAGAAGGCAGGCGCTTCAATTATTCCATCGTGAAAATCATGGGATGGTCGACCATGCCGTGAATCAGGAGGCGATGTTCATTTGGATCGATGTCAGGAGGTTCATAACCGTGCGCAATCACAAAATGCAGGGAAGCGGGAGTGATGATTCCGACTGAATCCTGCGTCGGAGTTCTGAAACCGAAGTCGCGATGGTATCCAGCAGTAGCCGGATCGTATAAACCCATCGAGCCTAAGCGAGCCGAATTCTCAAAACGCGAACGTTCACCGTAGGAGTGCAAATCTTTTGGGCGCGCTTCCGGTTTTTCGGATCCCGTTGACTGTCCGCTCGCGGGCCGCATCGTGCCAACCGCCAGTCCGGCAAGCGCTGCGCTGTTTTTCAGGAATCGTCGGCGTCCGGATTGCTTGGAATTCATGGGAGCCTCCCAAAGCAATGGATGGTATGCGTGATTGTTAGCAAAGGCGGACTTCGAAGTCAAACAATATGGCAGGACATTTCAATGCCTGGTTAATCCAAACGAATGCTCAAAACAAACGGGCGTCCCGGTGTTGTCGAGACGCCCGTCGCCGCTTGTGCGGAGGCGAAGTCTAGGTTTGAGATTGCCGAATACGCATCGAGTAAAACGATCTGTACACGAACACAAAGGAGACGACGAAGAATGCCAGGGAGAGCAGATGCGTCAGCATGCCCCCGGTCTGCGCGGTCAACTTCACCGCAAGTTCGACCGCCAGCAATCCGAACAGCGTGGTGAACTTGATAACAGGATTCAACGCGACGGATGAAGTGTCCTTGAACGGATCGCCGACGGTGTCGCCGATGACGGTGGCGTCGTGCAGCGGTGTGCCTTTTTGTTTCATTTCCACTTCAACGATTTTCTTGGCATTGTCCCACGCGCCGCCGGCATTGGCCATAAAGATGGCCTGATACAGGCCGAAGATGGCGATGGAAATCAGATAGCCGATAAAGAAGAATGGTTCGAGGAAAGAGAACGCCAGGGTCGCGAAAAAGACGGCAATGAAAATGTTGAGCATGCCCTTCTGTGCATATTTGGTGCAGATTTCGACGACCTTCTTGCTGTCTTCGACTGAGGCTTTCTCCACGCCCTCGAGCTTGATATTCGCCTTGATGAACTCGACGGCGCGGTATGCCCCGGTGGTTACAGCCTGCGTCGAAGCGCCGGTGAACCAGTAGATCATTGCGCCGCCGGTGATCAATCCCAACACGAATGGCGCATGCAGCAGGGAAAGTTTCTCGACATTGACGGTCAGTCCGTTGGTGAGTGCCATAATGATGGAAAAGATCATGGTCGTCGCGCCAACGACTGCGGTGCCGATGAGCACTGGTTTCGCTGTGGCCTTGAATGTATTGCCCGCGCCGTCATTTTCTTCGAGCAGATCCTTCGCGCGCTCGAAATTCGCGTCGAAGTTGAAATCCTTTTTCAATTCTTCTTTGATGTTGGGAATTTTCTCGATCAAGGACAGCTCGTAAACCGATTGCGCGTTGTCCGTGACCGGTCCGTAAGAATCGACGGCAATGGTTACGGGACCCATTCCCAGGAAACCGAAGGCAACCAGTCCAAAAGCGAAAACGGGCGCCGCGATCATCAAACCGCCGAGTCCCATCCGGGCAAAGAGATAGCTGACCGACATCAGGAAGACCATGGCGAGTCCCAGGTAATAGGCCGAGAAATTTCCGGCGACGAAGCCGGACAAGATTCCGAGCGACGCGCCGCCTTCTTCCGCCGAAGTGACCACTTCTTTGACATGTCGAGATTCGGTCGATGTGAAAGCTTTCACTAATTCCGGGATCACAGCGCCGGCCAGAGTTCCGCAGGAGATGATCGACGCCAGCTTCCACCACTGCGTACTGTCTATGCCCAGGATGGGAATAATTACGGCGGAGATCGCGTACGTCATCGCAATGGAAATGAACGAGGTGAGCCAGACCAGGGAAGTCAGCGGCGACTCGAAATTCATTTTGTCAACGTTGGCGTAACGCGCTTTGGCGATTGCGCCATTGATGAAGTAAGCTGCGGCGCTGGCCACCAGCATGGCGATGCGCATTACGAAAATCCAGACCAGCAACTGAACTTGCACGGTGGGGTCTTTGACTCCCAGCAGGATAAACGTGATCAGCGCGACGCCTGTAACGCCGTAAGTCTCGAAGCCATCCGCGCTCGGTCCAACGGAGTCCCCTGCATTGTCTCCGGTACAGTCCGCGATGACGCCTGGATTGCGCGCATCATCTTCCTTGATTTTGAAAACAATTTTCATCAGGTCGGAGCCGATGTCGGCAATTTTGGTAAAAATGCCGCCTGCAATTCGCAGCGCGGCTGCGCCGAGCGATTCACCGATGGCAAAGCCGATAAAACACGGCCCCGCATAATCTCCGGGAATAAACAGCAGGATGAAAAGCATCATCAGTAGCTCGACGCTGATGAGCATCATGCCAATGCTCATGCCGGCTTCGAGCGGGATCTGATAAATCGGATAGGGCTTGCCGCGCAACCCCGCGAAGGCCGTCCGCGAATTCGCGAAGGTATTTACGCGAATGCCGAACCAGGCGACACCGTAGCTTCCGCCAATTCCAATTAAACTAAAGAGCAAAATGATGGGAAGAGTGGTGCTGATCGGCTTATCCGGCACGGGTGACAGAACGCCAAAATACAGCACGATAATCACGGCGATGAAGAGCCACAGAAAGAGAAGAAACTTTCCCTGCGTGATGAGGTACGTTTTGCAGGTTTCGTAAATCAGTTCGGAAACTTCGCGCATCGATCGGTGCACCGGCAGGTTCTTCAGCCGGTTGAAAATGACCATGCCGAAAATAAGTCCAAAAACGCAGAATAGAATACCGATGGTCAGCAGCTTGTGGCCGTCCATTCCGAGGAAGGAGACCTGTGACAGATCGGGAAGCTTCAAGCCAGCTTCACCGCCAGCTGTATCCGGGGCTGATTGTGCGAGTGCAACCGACACATTCGACAAAATAAGGGCGGCGCAAGCGGCACCTGCCATCGCGAATCGGCTTCGAAGCGGGCGTAGGCCCGCAAGCCAGGTGTACATCAGTAATCCTCCGTCGGAATCCTCAATTTGAATATCTGTCCAATGTTATGCAGGCTTCCGGCACACGATTTTGCCCTGGAGGTCATCTTCGGAGCGCCGAATCCAATGGCTGACCGGATTTGCTACAGGCTGCCTCTTACGACTGGACAGGAGTAATACTCCCCTTAGCCGCCGCGAACACGCGTCGCTCCCATCTTACAGTGGGAAAGACTTACCCAAGAGCCGCATAAGGGTGTACAAGGCACATTTTTATAACATGCCGGCGTAAGGGGGTCAAACCGTTCCCTAAGCTGAGCTAGCGCGCCGAAGGCCGCGAATCACTGGCACTAGGACATCTCGCACCGCGCATAACCTGCCGCTAGTTTCCCGATTGTCCTTGCGCTTTCGCCGTTGGCGGCAAAAGGCCGTTCAGGCGTAAGTAAATCGAAAGTGCCGCATAGTGGTCAACCAGATCGTTTGTAACTTCCAAAGCTGCGGAAATGCGGGAAACCTGTCTGCCGCCAAACCAGGGGACCTGATCTCCCAGGGTTGCGTCGGTCAATTTCGCGAACGCCTGCGTGCAGAAATCCATCGAGGCTTTAAGTGCTTCGACCAGTTTGTCTTTCTCCGTGTCGCCAAGCTTCGGAGTTTCCGGGGCCGCTGTCTCTGCGACCTTCGAGCAGGCGAAGTTGTTCACTTCGGCGACATGCGCGATTGATTTTCCGAAGGTCATGTTTTCCGGCGTTGGCTTATAGCCATATTTTTCGGCTGGCATAGTCTGGGCAGCCCCCACCAAATTTTTGGAATAGCGTTCAAGCGTCCGCCGCACTGCGGTTGACGCCGGGTTCGGCACGGGTCCCTGCGAGCGAGCCGCGATCGGCGCCGCCAAACAAATAATTGCCATCCAGGTCAATCGGTTCATTTTTTCCCCCAGACCAACAAATGTGAATGCGTGCATGCAGCATCCAAATAGAGTGTGACACAATTTCGATCGATTTGAACTCGCTTAAGTGTATTTGACCAGGGCCTTGAATCCGAAATCCATGTGTAATTGCATGTGGCAATGGAAGAGCGACAGCCCAGGATGATTCGCGACGAAATCAACCTCGGCATTGCTGAAACGAGGCACGTTCACGATATCTTTGTGCAGACCTGCCGATGATTTGCCGCCGATATTCACAATTTCAAAATCGTGCCGGTGCAGGTGAAGCGGATGGCTGTCTCCGGTTTCATTGTGAAAAATCATGCGGTATCGCTTACCAGCTTGAACAAGGAGGGGATCGGTATCCGGCCACGATTTCCCGTTGATGGTCCAGCGGTTAAAGGTGACGCGCTCTCCCGGAATTTTCTTGAAAGTTAATTCAAACCGTCCATCCGGTTCGGGAATCTTTTCCTGCGTGCCGAAAATTGTGTAGTCCCAGGGAGTTTTGGCGGGCGCCACCCAGCTGGGCTCGCCTGATTGGCCCGCATATTCGATCACAACTCCCATGCCTTTTTTCCGCTCTTCGTCATTGACCGAGCCGAGTATCCAAACTCCCGGCTGATTCATTTCCACGATGGCATCCACGCGTTCAGCGATGGCCAACGACAGAACGTCCACGGATGCTTGTGTGGGGACCGGATTTCCGTCCATGGCAATCATTTTGAATTTGTGGCCCGGCAAGGCGAGTTGGATATCTTCGGTCGCGCTGGAATTGAGCAGGCGAAACAGGACGCGCTGCCCTTGCTTGACGCGGATGGGATCGCCATGCCCGAGGGCTTTATCGTTGATGGAGCAACTATTGTAAGCGATCTCCCAGCCATTGTTCTGAGGTCCCATGTGAGCCAGAGAAGGCTCCCAATGATGCGCGGCGAGAAATATTTCCTGGTCGTACTTTCCCGGTTCATTTTTTGGCTCGATGTAAAAAAAACCGAATTGCCCGGTGAAGCCTCCACGGTCCAGGTGCTCAATCGCCATGACATGTGTGTGGTACCAGCGCGTGCCGGAAGGTTGTGGAGTGAAAGTATATTGACGGCGGCCGTGTGAGGGAACGAATGGAGTCCCTTCTTCTTCGGAGCCATCGACGTCGGAGGGAATAAACTGGCCGTGCCAGTGAACAAGTTCAGGTACGTCGGTATCGTTATAGACGTCAATCGTAGCGCGCTTGCCTTCGCGCATGCGCAGAATCGGACCAGGCGCTTTGCCGTTGTAACCGATTGTGCTGATCACGGTGCCGGGAGCGATCTCCACACTGACAGGCGCAATGCGCAGCGTGAAGTCAGGCTTGGCGAGAGGAAGGGCGGCCAGGGATGAGAATCGAGGCACCGAAGCCAGCGCCAATCCAACCGCGCTCGTGCCTGTGACTGCCAGGAACTCTCTGCGATTTAACATATTTCGCCTTTCAGCGTCGCCCATTAACCTAGATGAAATGGCTTGCAAGACGCCATGATCCAATTGAGATCCCAAGGTGTCAAGTTAGAATCCGCCGAGCCATTGGCGGCACAAGAACGAAATTTACAGCGCGACAGTGGAGGGCGTTTCTCCGGGGAATGTTGCCGCCGTTGAGCGAAATCTCGTGGCGAATTATCTTTGATACAATCTTTCGGCTGGGCCCGGAGTAGCATGCGCGCCCTTCTAAGTCTTTCGATCACATTGATGCAATCGCCGATACCGCAAATTCATTTGCCACACTGGCTGCAGGCGATTGTCGCCTCAACCGGTGGGCTCGGGCTGTTACTGATTGCTTTCCTCGATTCTTCAGTTCTAACCTTTCCGGTGATAAACGATCTGCTTCTGATCGACCTTTCGATTCAGCATCCCGCTCGCATGCCCTATTACGCGGCAATGGCGACGTTAGGTTCCGTGGGCGGCTGTCTGGTCGATTATTATTTGGCGCGAAAGGGGGGCGAGGCGATGTTTCACAAACATGCAGGCCGTCGCGCCCGGCATATCCACGCCTGGATTAACCGAAACGGCTTTGTCAGCATTTTGGCGACAGCTCTCCTGCCTCCGCCGACCCCTTTCAAAATTTTTGTAATCGCGGCAGGAGCATTGGAAATGCCCGTGCGGACCTTCGTGCTCGGGTTAACGATTGCCCGCGCGTTACGGTTTTTTGGTGAAGGCATTCTGGCAGTCAAATATGGAGATCAGGGCACTCAATATCTACTGACGCACAAGCTGGAGGTCACCGGGATCGCGCTCGGCGTTGTCCTGGCGCTCTATCTGGCGTCGCGTCTTGCGTTCAGGCAACCTGCCTCTACCACTTGAACCTTATAAAAAAAAGGTCGCGGCCCGCAATTGACGAACACCCAATTCTGCAATGACCCATTCGGCACAAAGGGTCCCGGTACCATCGTCTCGGTCTGTTTTTGACGAGACAATGTTCCTATGGGATTAACGCTTCCATTAGGGTGGTGCCGACGGATGGCATGTGCATGTCTCATGGTCGCAATGATGGTTGGCGCTGCGGCCACAGCCCGAGCCCAGGCTCTTCCGTCAGGTCGAGCGAATCGGGGCATCAATGTTTATGAAACATTCCAGGGCAGCTACAGTTCCTCCGGCTCCGTTTTCAATTTGAGTAATACGGTTGGCTATAACTTTAGCCGGCAATTCGGAATGGACATTACCGTGCCCTTGTATTTCGTTAGGCCACCCGCAAACAATGGATTTGCCGGATCCGCGGCGGGCTTCGGCAATCTCTCGATGGACGGTCGATTGGCGTTGGAATCGCCATTGGTGAACTACTCCCCGACCGCCACCATTACATTCCCGACCGGAAGCACTACAAAGGGTTTCAGCACCGGCAGCGTGACGTATGATTTTGACAATCGCCTTGAACACGATTTCGACCGAGTCACGCCGTTTTTCGATGTGGACGTTGGCAACAGCTCGACCAATGGCAACAATCGTTCTCGACGAGGAATTCAGCGGCCCTATGTGACCCTCGGTAAGGTTGCGGAGTTGACGGCTGGGACTGACGTCCACCTGACGGATCGTCTGACTTTGAGCGTGGACGCGTATGACGTTTGGCCATGGGGACCACAAACCATGTTCAGCCAGATTGTGCTGCCAGGGGCAGTTGGAAAGGGCGGGAAGCACAACCGTGCTTTTGAAATCGCTCAAAAGCAAGTTGGCGGCGCAAACCTGGTGACCGACGATGGAGCCGACGTCTCCGTGGCGTTCAGCCCAACCCATTCCATTGACTTAACACTAGCATTTGACCGGAGCTTTCATTACGCGCTTGACACGATCTCTTTCAGCGTCGGATTCAATATTTCGCAGATCCTTTCACGCGGGCGTGAATGAACCTCTCTCAAGTCGTCAAGTCGGTCTCGTCGTCAATTCCGTTCCGAATTTCTTGCTTGTGAGTCGAATTCGAGGCGCTCGTCGATGACCAGGCTCTGAGCATTCAAGTGGATCATAGCGACAATACCGCGGCGGCCGGGCAATTCGGATGCGAAGCGCATGTCGCGAAGGCGGACCTCGAAGCCATCACCTCGGGGCTCAACAGCGGCGAGCGGGAATCGCGCATAACTTAAGAACTCCAGTGCTGTTGCACTCTTTACGGCATTTTTCAGCGCGAGAGATTCTTCGGGCTTGAAATGCACGCCCGCCTGATCCGGATCGAAAACGGATCCGGGACCGAGTGGCACATTCACGTTGACGAGCGCATTATCTGTCTCCACCACGCCTGACCAAATCAGCGGAGTCGCAGGCCGCGGGAAAGCTGCTAGCGCGAGCGGCGCCTGGCCGCGGTACTCGCGCGAATCGAGCAACGCTATGGCCCGCTCGTGCGCCACGGCGCGCCCCGCGATAAATAAGACAACCAGGCTCAGGCCAACGATTGCGCCCCGCTGCCGCCCACGTTTTCTCGGCTTCGATCCAATTTCTTCGAGCACCAGCCGGAAAAGTTCCGGCAAAAGCAATCCCGCCAGTAGAAAGAAAATTATCCAGGCGTCCACGGAATCCGCAATGTCCCATGCGTACCACTTCGCACTGAACGGCCACATCAGTTTCACACCGTAAGCATTTAATAGGTCTAGCAGTAAATGAGCTCCCGCGCCAATGGTGCAAATTAACAGCGCGGGGAAAATGTTGACCGCGAGTTTAGGAAATGTTCTTCCGGCAATCCAGAAGCCACTGGCAACTGCCGCAATGAGAACAACTGTTCCGACGAGCGAATGTGTTGCCGTGCGATGACCATGCAGGAATGCGCTTGCCCCCGCTAAACGCGTGGCCCAGTCCACATCGGCTGCCAATCCTGAGACGAGAAGCATCGGGGTCGCCATCCGCGATACTCTATTCAGCCCTGCGCGTCCAAGAGCAATCGAGGTGAGTGCGTGTGTCACAGGTTCCATGAAAAATGTAAGCCTCGCGGGTGCGGGCTCTACTTGGAGCCCGCCGGAAAAAGACTTCGGGCTCTACTTGGAGCCCGCATCAAAGACGTGGTTGCCGCGTGGAATACTACAACGGATCAGGCATGGCAAGGGTAAGCGCGTCCGGCACGATTCGGAATTCAGCCGGGAGACGTCCGGCAGGCTCTCCGTCAACTTGAATCAGCACAGGCGAGGAATCGATAGCGACACATTGAAGAGAAGTGGCTTTGCAGAAATGCACGTATCGCGCGCCGCGTAATCGTCCAGCCCAGAGCAAGGGCATATAGGCGACGTAACGCCAGGCGCTGCGCGTGGTCACAAATGCCAGTTCAAATTCCGGGCGGCGAAGATCGGCCTCAGTGGTGATCTTAAACGGCCCGCCATAATGCTTCGTACGTCCTACGACCACAAGGGTAGCGTCGATCGACTGATCACCAGTCGTCACCCGGAAACGCGGGAATGTGTATCGCGTCAACTGCTGAAAGCCTTCGTACCAGTAGGCAATGATTCCTGCGCGAAGTTTGACTTCTGGACGGACAGCCGCCACGATGGCGCCGTCGGGACCAGCTCCAGCTAGGCTGATAAAGTAGCGAGGCTCGCCGCTTGATTTTTCCGGGGTGGCGAGGCCCAGCGCGATTCGGCGATATTTTGCCCGGATGATGCGTTCCGCTGCGCGAGGCAAATTCCAGGGAATTGAAAGCTCTTTCGCGAGGACATTGGCTGTTCCAGATGGCAATATCGCCAGTGGAACCTGGCTGCAGGCCAGACCGTTCACCGCTTCATTCACCGTTCCGTCGCCGCCGCAGACGATCGCGAGCTGTCGAGACTGCTCGACGATGCGGCGTGCCATCGCCGTGGCCTCGCCTGGAGCGGTGGTCATCTGCAATTCAGTTTCGATCCCAGCCTTGCGCAAAATGTGGCGAGCTTCGTCCAACTGATGCATACGTCGCCCGCCGCCTGCGCTGGGATTGATGATTAATACAGCATCTCGAACTTCCAAAGACGCCTGGTAGCTTTCCTTTTCCTGCAAGACCGTATTTGAGCTCCGCATAGACCGTCTACCGACGCCGGGACACAAATTGTATACTAAACTTCCGTCCCGATCGTATTTACGAGGCCGAATGGTAACGAGTAAGAACACCGCCAAACAGATCGAAAAGCTGCGCGAGGATCTCCGCAAGCACGAATATCTCTATTACGTGCTCGATGAACCTCAAATCTCCGACATCAAGTTCGATCGGATGATGGAGGAACTCCAGCAGCTGGAATCCGCGCATCCTGAACTGATCACGCCGGATTCCCCAACCCAGCGCGTGGGCGGGGCGCCGCGCAAGGGCGTTGAGACGCGCCAACATTCCCCGGCGATGATGAGTCTCGACAATACCTATTCGACCGAAGACCTCGAAGAATTCGATCGCCGTGTCCGTGAACTTTCCGGGCGTAACCGCGTCGACTACGTCGCCGAACACAAGTTCGACGGGCTTAGCATTTCGCTGGTGTACGAGAACGGAGTGCTGACGCGCGGCGTGACTCGAGGTGACGGCACGACCGGCGAAGACGTCACTCCCAATGTGCGCACGATCCGCTCGGTCCCGCTTCGCGTGGACGCGGCGGAGCTGAAAAAACTGCATCTGCCCATGAATTTCGAAGTTCGCGGAGAAATCATCATGCCCCTCCGCGGCTTCGAAGAATTGAACCAGATGCAGGATGAGCAGGACGGAAAGAGATTCGCCAATCCGCGCAGCGCCGCGGCAGGGTCCGTGCGTGTTCTCGATTCGGAAATTACGCGGACGAGACGCCTGGATTTTTTTGCGTATTTACTCCTGGCCGGCGGACGCGTGCCCACTCGCCTGCATTCGGAATCCCTGGAATCATTGCGCAAACTCCATTTCAGGATTTCTCCCGACTGGCGACTTTGCCACTCGCTTGATGAAGTGAAGAAATTTATCGATTCGTGGGAAGGCAAGCGCGAGAAACTTCCGTATGAAATCGATGGAATTGTCATCAAGGTCAACGAAATCGGGATGCAGCAGGAATTGGGCTTCACGTCGAAAGCGCCGCGGTGGGCCGTCGCGTATAAGTATCCTGCGCGTCAGGAAACGACGGTTGTGAATGACGTCAAATTTCAGGTGGGGCGCACAGGCACGCTCACTCCGGTGGCCATGCTCGAACCGGTCCAGGTCGGCGGCGTGATCGTTGCCCGCTCGACTCTGCACAACATGGATGAGATTGAGCGGTTGGGGTTGCGTATCGGCGACACCGTGATTGTTGAACGCGCTGGCGACGTCATCCCGCACGTGATGAAAGTGGTCAAGGAAGGGAATCCGCGCCGCGAAATCATCGTTCCCGATCGATGTCCAGAATGTGGCAGCAAAATTCACAAGGACCCCGAAGAGGTCGCCTACCGCTGCGTCAACGCCAGTTGCCCGGCAAAGCGCAGGGAGTCGCTGTTGCATTTCGCCGGCCGGCACGCCATGAATATTGACGGCCTGGGAGAAAAAATTGTCGATCAGCTCGTCGACAAGGGCCTGGTGAAGGATTTCGCGGATTTATACGAGCTTAAGCTCGAAGATGTGGCCGCACTTGATCGCATGGGTGAAAAGTCGGCGCAAAATCTGCTGGATGAAATAAAAGCAAGCAAGAACAAAAGCCTCGCGCGCCTGATTTACGCGCTGGGCATGCGCTTTGTCGGGGAGCGCACCGGACAACTCCTGGCCGATCATTTTGCCTCACTCCCGAAGCTAGCCAAAGCGACCGAGGCAAAACTCGTTGAGGTTTCCGAAGTCGGTCCGAAAGTCGCGCACAGCATCGCTGATTTTTTCTCCGAGCCGGCGAACCAGAAGGTGATCAAACGCCTTGAGGATGAAGGATTGAAAATGACCGGGAACCGCCAGGCGCCCGAAGACACGCGATTCGCGGAAATGTCCTTCGTCTTCACCGGCGCCTTGTCGCGCCGCTCGCGCGAGGAGGCGGGCGTGGAAGTCATGCGCCATGGGGGAAAAGTGTCGAGTTCAGTAAGCAAGCTAACAAGTTTTGTAGTGGTCGGCTCTGATCCCGGCTCAAAGCACGACAAAGCCCGTTCCCTTGGCGTCACCATCTTGACTGAAGATGATTTTGAGAAATTGCTTGCAGGGAAACTCCAAATCTCGTCGGATACGAGCCACTCTGCGAAAGGTTCGTCAAAATCAAAGCGGAACGGGCGCGCGAAACAGAATTCGAATGAGCCTCGGGAGCCGAAATCCCCGCAGTCCAGGAAGTCGCCGCAACGGTCCATGTTCTAAATCCCTGAAGCAGGACAGGCACTATTGCCT